>JAADHT010000171.1 GCA_013151705.1 Kiritimatiellota bacterium
GGAATCTACCGCTGGAAAATTGAAAAGTCAAGCGATTTTAAAACGTTTTAATAAATTTTGTCCAAGATTGCGCTGGGGCGCTGCAAACTGTCGTATTCTTGTCCGACCCTTTCCGGGATGAAAGGATTGCCTTTCAAAGCATCGGCGAGTGCGTCCAGCACTCCCAGTCCGTTTTTCCCAGCCGTGGATATGTAGCTTCTGAGATGACACCGCTTCTTGGAGGCGTTGACGCCTCTGAACGTTCCGGATATTTTCTCTTTGAGTTTCATCATCCTCAAATCTCTTTCAGCAAGATTGTTGTCGAAACGGAACGTCGAAGTTGCGAATGAACGCGAGGTTTTCCTCCTTGAAACCACAGACTCTTTCGGCGAATTTACGTTCTCTGCTTTTTGCGGTTCAACCTCGTTTTCCGTTTGGTTTTGGAGGAGGATGTTTCTTGAGGCCCTTGGCGGTTATGGAATCGTAGGCTTGATCTATGATATGCTCGACAGCCTCGTCGAGACTACGCGCTCCCTTATCAATAACGCGTTTTTTCTCTTCCAAAGCGGTGAGAAGGCAATTGGTCTTTTCCTACGCTGGGCGACGAATACCGCGTTTGGACGAATCTTGAATCCCGGCACTTGCGCATTCCGCGGAACGTTGTAGACTATCCCTGCGGGATGTCCGTCGCCACAATTGAACCGGAAGTATTTTTCGTGTTGTTCGTTTATTTCGTGGGTGGCGTATTCCTTCTCCGCCGCCGCGGATTGGCGACGATGATAATTTGCGAATAAAGAGGTGATGATTATGGTGCTGAACAGAAAGGACAAAAAAGAGATATTGGCAAAACTGCTTGAGTCCAATGGAGGCTCCTCCTTGAAAAAGGTGCTGCTCATTCCGCCGGATTTCACCCGGTTCAACTCAAACGCCGGAGAACTCACCGCAATTTTGTACGAAATGCTCTCCGATTCCGCCGAAGTTGACATCCTTCCGGCGTTGGGCACTCATGTGGCGATGACCGAGCACGAGTTGAAGACGATGTTCGGTGATGAAATTCCGTTGGACAAGTTCATCGTCCATGATTGGCGCAACGGGCTGGTTCATCTCGGAGACGTGTCGGGGGACTTCATCAGCGAGTTGTCCGAGGGGAAAGTCGACTACTCCGTGAAAATCGAGGTGAACAAACGTCTTTTCGACGGCTACGATTTGATTCTTTCTATCGGACAGGTCGTCCCGCACGAAGTCGTCGGAATGGCAAATTACACGAAGAACATCTGCGTCGGAGTGGGTGGCGAGGACACCATAAACAAATCGCATTTCCTCGGTGCCGTTTACGGTATGGAGCGGATGATGGGGCGGATAGACACGCCGGTGCGCAAACTTTTCAACAAAGGCAGCACCGACTACCTCTCCGATCTGCCGCTGAAATACATTCTCTCCGTTATGTTGAAGAACCGGGAGACCGGCGAGATGGAAATGCGCGGATTGTTCACCGGAGACGAGGAGGCGTTCATTGAAGCGGCGAAGCTTAGCCAGGAGCTGAATCTCGACAAACTCGACGAGCCGCTGGACAAGGTGGTCGTCTATCTCGATCCGGAGGAGTTCAAAAGCACCTGGCTCGGCAACAAGTCGATCTACCGCACCCGCATGGCGATGGCGGACGACGGCGAGCTTATCGTTCTCGCGCCCGGACTTAAGGAGTTCGGGGAGGATACTGAAATAGATAGACTGATACGTAAATACGGATACCGCGGAACGCCGGCGACGCTCCAAGCGGTCAAAGACAACGAGGATCTGCGGAACAACCTCAGCGCGGCGGCACACCTGATACACGGCTCCAGCGAAGGGAGGTTCTCGGTCACATACTGTCCCGGTCCCGACGTTTCACTCGACGAGATTAAGAGCGTCGGTTTCAACGCCGTCGCCTATGACGAGATGGCCGCGAAATACGATCCGAAAAAACTGAAGGACGGCTTCAACGACGTCGAGGGCGAGAAGATCTTCTTCATAAGCAATCCCGGCCTCGGTCTGTGGGCGTTGAAAAGCCATTTCGCCGTGTAGTGAACCGTGACGGCGAACAGTGGGGGCGAGCCTATGTGCTCGCCCGCGGCGTCATCCAACCCGTAATCTCGGCGTCCGTCTGATTGATGATGAGCGGTTGGCCGTGAATAGTGGACAGTGAATTGGAGAGTGGACCGTTAGAAAAACGAATGGATTGATTTACACATTTCAAGAGAGACGCTGAACTGGATGGGAGACAATGGATTTCCCGATGATCCGTCGATCGTCTCTTCGAATTCCTCGCCGTCTCTTTCGTCGCCGTCCCGCTTTTTCTCGTCGGCTCGTTTACCGCGTCAGCCGCGCCGCGCCTCATGCGCTCGCAACACGGTTCGCTCAGACTTTTGCGACTGGCTCTGATTATTAAGGTTTTTTAATGCGATTTTAAGAACAATTTAACCGTAAGCGGGTATGTTAGCGTTGGTGTTCGCGATCGTGGAACTTGAATTTCCGGTTCCACACCGACGTTAGGTCGATGGGGTCCAACCTTAACCGTCCCCGTTATTCGGGAAGTTGAGAGGAGCGTGTTTTGATTAGAGTGTTTGACAAAAGGGTATTGGCGTTTTGCGGAATATGCGCTATGTGGGCGTTGATCTACCTGCCATCGCTTGGTGTCCGGGACGCCACGCGCAACGAATGCCGCAGAATCCTCCCAGCCGTGACGATGCTCGAAACCGGAGACTGGAGCACACCGATGCTGTCGGGCAAACCGTATCGACGCAAACCTCCGATGATGAATTGGATGATAGCGTCGATTTTCAAGTTTACGGGTTCGCGAAGCGTTTTAACGGCCAGATTAGCGTCAACACTGGTTGTTTTGGCGCTGGCGCTGGCGATGTTGTTTATGCCTTCCGGTCTGCTGGATTTGAAAAGCAGACTCGTCGCCTCGACCGCGTTTGTGATGTGTTTCGGAATGATGGGGCTCGGCAGAAACGCCGACATCGACCCGAGCTACGTCTGTGCCACCGGATTCGCAGTTCTTTTGTGGCTCGAGGCTTGGAGCCGTGGCTGGAATGATTGGCGATTATGGTTGCCGGCTTCGATTCCATTGGCGGCGGGAATGCTTCTCAAAGGACCGCTTATCTTTTTGTTCTACTACGCTTTTATTGGTTGCGTTCTCCATTTCGAAGGACGTAAGAAGGAATTAGGCTCTCTTTGGAATATTCTCTCCATCGTGTTGGCGTTGCTACCGTTTTTGATTTGGATGTCGCTTTTTCTTCAAGCCGACCAACTCGATGATATTCGAAAAGCGCATTCAAACGCTTCAACCTGGTATCGTGAGATTTCGATGAGATTCAAGTTCGGAGAGATAACATTCGCGAAATGGTTGACCAGAGTACTGGGTAGTTTTGCTCAACTTCTCCCTTGGATATTGGTTTTTCCGCTGCTTTGGATCAAACCTCCACTCGCTCGTTTGAAACCCAAACCCCTCGTGTTCGCGAAGGCCGCGAGATTCGCGGGCCCCGCCATTTTGATATTGATAGACGCGATGCCGGCGACTAAAGCCCGCTATTCCGCCCCTTTGATCCCGCTGGTCGCCATCGCCGCCGGATTGATCATCCCGAAAATAACCATCGACGTTAAATGGGAGACGGTCGTTAAAAAGATAACCGCTGTGTTTTTCGTAATAGCTTTCGCTATATCCTCTCTATTGTTATTGGCGGCGTTGGTGTTGAGAACCATATCCATCGACAAGGTCGATAGTCTCAAAACGCGGATGTTTGCCGCCGCGTTCGAATCCATTCCGCTTGGGATGATCTTGGCGACCGTGGCGATAGCGGCTGTGGCATTTTTTCTCTTTCGCAACAAAGCCGACGAGATTAAGGGCACCACCGGAATAACGTTGACCGTCGTTTTCACGGCGGCCCTTTTCATCAATATATTCCTGGTTTTCTTCAAGCCGTTGACGGGAATGTCGAAGCACTACGCTCGTGAAACGGCCACCGAAATAAACACTTTCACACCCGAGGGCGCCACCGTCTGCGGAGTCGATTACGTCGGAGAGGAGCCGTTCATCGTCCACCTGAAACGAAAATGGATCATGATCGACAAATTGGAGAATCTGAAAAAGCCCGCCACGGTTTTCGTTCTGGCCGACAAGTTTTTAGACGATTTGTCCGTTTACAAGCGGAAACATTCGATGCAAGAGGCGAGTCGCAAGACGATCAAATATAAAAAGCGACATTTCTACAATTTAGTTCGGTTGAGGCCAAAGGACGCCGCACCGTGAAGAACAAGAATCTCCCACTGTTGATCATAATTTTAGTCGCTCTGCGTTTGGGAACCCTCGCTATTCCGCCGCTCACCGATCCGTCCGAGGCGAGATACGCGGAACTCGCGAAGGTTATGGCGCATACCGGCGAATGGTTCGCCCCTCAAGTTTGGATAGATGGAGAATTGATTCCGTTCAAAGGCAAACCACCATTGGGCTTCTGGTTGATGGCCGGCTCGATGAAAGCGTTCGGATACAACGAGTTCGCCGCCCGGTTGCCGAGCGCGTTGTGCTCGATGCTATTGCTGTTCTTGATGTTTCTCGCGCTAAACCGATATTCCGATGATTACACCGCCTGGACGGCGGTCGCGGTAACGGCTACAAGCGCCAGTTTTTTCATATTATCAGGAGCCGTGTTGGTGGACTCCGTTTTGTCTCTGTTCTCCATGGGAGCCGTTTTCTTTTACTACGCGTTTTTAAAAGAGGAGCTGACAAAAACAAAAAAACTTTTGAGCATTATGGTTTTTGTTTTTTTGGCTCTAGCTTTCATAACAAAGGGTCCCGTGGGGCTCGTCTATTTCGGAATCCCGGTCTTTTTCTGGACGCTTCTCAGCGGACAATGGTCGACCTTGAAAAATCATTCGTGGATCGTCGGTGGAGCCCTTTTCCTGCTGATAACGATTCCTTGTTTTCTACTGATGGAAAACGCGATGCCTGGTTTTTTGAACTACTTTTTCGTGCGTGAGAACTTTTTACGGTACACCACAAAGAATTATGGTGATTTATACAGCTCGGCCAAACACGGATTGCCATTGGGTGTCGCCATTCCACTTACATTGGTCGCCTGTCTACCGTGGATTCTTTTATCAGCCCAGATACTCATCTCGCGGTTTTGGCGTTCAAACGATGGAAAAAAAACGGACGAATCCGATAATTCGGAGGTCATGCGCTCGACACCGTCCGGCGATAAAATAGTTTCAAAAAAAGAGTTGTTGGTTTCGTCGCTTCAACATCTTCGAAGTTACGCCCAAGCTCCCGAGACGCTTTTCTCCATAGGATTGGTCTCGCTGGTCATTTTTTGGTCTTGTTCCAGTCATTTGATGTTTTATTATCTCATCGTTATGGTACCGTTGTTCGGCGCATGGTTGGCCGCTTGGATGCGGACCGTGAATTTTCCGTTGCGCAAAACCGCTTGGGCGAGTATCGTCCTGATAGCGTTTTATTCAGCGACCAGCCTACCGGTGTCGATGATTTTGGAATCAGACAAATCCACAAGAGGCATTCTGCGCGAGGTGGAAAAGTTGCCTGGCGTGGACAAGACGGCTCCCATAGTTTTTGTTCGCCGAGTCCCGTACTCGGCATATTTCTACGCTGGAAACAGAGTGTTGCCACATGCGGAGGAGCGAGTTTCCGAAAGCGCTCTGAAAGCGTTGAGCGAAAAAAACGCGGTGCTTGTCTCGCTGAAAAAATATCTGAAAAGAATGCCCGGAGAATTGCGGGGAAAATTTATCGTGAAAATTGAAAAAGGCAAATGGACCGCGGCCGTCATAAGAAAACCGGAGGAACGAAAATGAAAACACGTTTACGCCATATTTTGAACGAGGTGGTTTGGTGCTTGAAAACCTTGAAAAATCCTAAATGCCTATGGATTTATATTCCGGGCTTGGTGGCGACTTTAAGCGTCTATCTGGCTTCCTGGGCGGGCGCCGGCTGGTTTTTGGCCAAAGGTGGGCAGGAAACCTCGGCACTGGTTATTCTCTGCTGCTCCATAGCCCTCCTTTGCCTCTCATCCGCTAAAATGAAAACAATAGCGCCGCTTTTTCTGCTGGTTCTATGCGTGAACTTCCTGATACGGGAAATGGACCATCAAATCATCACGATCCCGGGATACGGCGATATCGTTGTTTTGTCCAAACATTATATCTATTTCGCATTGGTCTTGATGGGAGCCTGGGGTGTCTGGAAGGAGGAGCGGATTCTCGCCTTCTTCAACGAGCATATCGGAGTCAAAACGGTTCTTTTGAGTATGGGCATGACCTATGTCCTGTCGCAGATTTTCGCCAGGCGCGTTTTCAAACACATAAAAATTCTTCCGGACGAGCGTCGGCTGCATATCGCGTTTGAGGAGATCACGGAGAATTTCGCGCACTCCATGTTTTTGCTGGCGGCCGTTCTCATTTTACTCATCGCGCTCAAATCCGCGGAATCGAAGGACGAGACTCGCGGCGTATCATAATTCCAGCCGCGTACCGTCGAATTAATAGTATGGGATTTGCCGTTTGGAGCATGAAGAGATGGAAAACGCAACTGGAAAAAGCCTGTCGATAGTCATACCCGCCTACGACGAGGAGTTGAGGCTGCCTTCCACCCTGCGCGACGTCAAAGAGTATTTGCGGACCGTCGGTGCCAAGTGGGAAAAGGCCGAGGTGATAGTCGTCGCCGACGGTTGTTCCGACGGCACCGAAAAACTCGTTTCGGAAACCCGCTCCGAATTTCCGGAGCTCAAACTTGTCGCCTATCCTGAAAACAAAGGCAAAGGGCACGCTTTGAAAGTCGGTGTAGCCGAGACCACGGGGGATATCGTTACATTCGCCGACGCGGACGGGGCGACGCCAATCGGGGAACTGGACCATCTAGCCGATCCCATTCTCGCGAACTCCGCGGATATGATTATCGCCTCGCGGAGAACGCCGGACGCGAAACTCGCGGTTTCACAGCCGTTCCACCGCAGATTGCTCGGAAACGCGTTCTCGCTCGCCGTCAGAATCATCTTGGGAGTTCCGTTTTTAGACACGCAATGCGGCTTCAAGGTTTTCAGAGGCTCGGTCGCGAGAGAATTGTTCGCCGCCAGCGAATGCGCGGGATTCGCGATTGATATCGAGTTGATCCACACCGCTTTGAAACGCGGCTATTTGGTGGAGGAACGCGGAGTGGAGTGGCATGACGTTCCCGAATCCAAAGTGAATCCGTTGCGCGACGGCGTTAAAATGCTGGCATTCGCTATAGCGCTTTCCCTCAGTTCGAGGTTCTCTTCCGCTCCCCATCGACCTCGTCTGCCGTAAGCCTGTCGAATGGCGTCGGTGGAAGCGATGATTGAAAAGCTTCTTCGCGCCACGAATGTTTTCGCTTCTTCGCTTTTCCCCATCGGCAATCCCGGTAGGATGGGGCAGTCTCCGCCTTCGCATTGACTGCGGCGAGACACAGTCGGCGAGACAGCCCTCGACTCCTCTCCCGTTCGATGTCCGCCTTCGCGTGTGTGTGGAGCGATGGACTCAGGATCGGATGGAAAGGGCGCAGGCGAGCGACAACGCGTCGTTAAACAGGGTGTGTCCGAATAATTCAACGGCTGTTTCCGCGAATCTCGCGGACTTCTTCATCAAATCGGGCACAGACGTCGAACCGTCCGAGGATCCGGCGGATTCCTCGCGAGCCTTCTCCAAAACGAAAGCGACGGAGCCTTCTCCCCAGGATATTGAAGGAGTTTTTCGGAATTCCGTCCAGAAATCGGATATGCGCCGCATCGTGTCGTTCACCTCGTCTCCGACCACCAGCAGCACCCGTTCCGCCCCGCCTGAAGCCACAAGAGATTCGGCGTAGGTCAGCGCCTTGGCGAACGGCGAGTCAAAGGCCGTCATTGTAACCGAGGAGCCCTGTATTCCCAATGCTTGGGATATGTGAAAAGTGGGGGCGTTGTGGACGGAATTGGAAAAACTCGTCGGCGACGGCGCCGAGTGTCCGTAGTCGAGAAGCGAGTCCAGGAATTTGAATGTGGAATTATGCGCTCCGAAGGAGGATGCGAAAATCACCGCCAATTCGCGGATGTCGCGTTCCGCAAGATTCGCGGCGGTGGCGGCGTCCGTCGCCGACGCCAGCGCCATCAGACTTATCTTATCGGCCCTGCGCCTCATTTTTTTGAATTCCGAACCATTCAGTAAATCGTCGGGAACGGAAAACTCGTCGGACGTGTTGTTTATATTGGCGTTCCCGCGGCGAATCGCCGCTTTCAAGGATTCGAGGCCGCGTCCGAAAGGCCCGATCACTCCGCAGGAGGCGATTGTGATAATTTCCGGCTCCGCCGCTATTTTTGCGGAATGTGCCGGCCGCGAGACGGCGGGAGAGCGATGAAAGGATTCGCAAGGAGCGAAAAGGAGGGCGACGCAGGTTCCGCCGAACGCCATCGAAGTGGATAGCGCGAATCCTCCGTTGTGGGCGATCGGCTCGGAACTTGGTTGAAGCGGTATTTCCGGGTCGACGTTTTTCAGAGGCGAACCGGGAAAGCGCCCCTCCGTCAAACCGGCCACGCAGACGACCGCCTCGATCGCGCCGGCCGCGGCGAGGGTGTGTCCCGTATAGTATTTCGTGGATGAATAGCGCAAAGCCTCGCCGAACAGATCGAATAGCGCCTTCCCCTCTATCCGGTCGTTGTCGAGCGTAGCCGTGCCATGCGCGTTGACGTAATCGACTTGGTTTGGTGTCGCGTCCGCCGATTCCAAAGCTTGAAGCACCGCTTTTTTCAAGCCTCTGGCATCCGGATGGGGCCCGGTGAGGTGATAGGCGTCGCTAGCGGAGCCGCAGGCGGCTAGTAGGGCTTTGGGTTCAGCGCCTCGGCGCTTCAGGGAGCGCTCCGTCTCCAGAATGAGAATGCCCGCTCCCTCGCCCAGAGTCAAACCACGCCTTTCCGCATCGAAAGGAGCGCAGGGGACATCCCCCATTATCTGCAACGAGTTGAACCCGCAATAGGGGATCAAGCTCAACTCGTCCGCGCCTCCGGCGACCGCGATATCGCAGAGTCCCGATTCAAGCCAGGAAAACGCCATCGTTATGGCGTTGGATCCAGACGAACAAGCGTTCGCTATCGTGGAGCGCGGTCCGGAGGCCCCAATTTCGGCGGCGACGCGTTCCGAAATGTCCCCGTTCAAATAACGCTCCAACGGCGCCGGATCGGGAACTCCGTTTGTTCTGATCGCCGCGTAGAAATCGACGCTGTTGAGCATACAGGCGACCGTTGACCCCAAAGCGACACCGACTCTTGGTCCGGCTAGGTCGGATTCAGCGAGATTCGCGTCCGCCATTGCCTCGGACAGCGCCTTCATCGCCAACGCCAGCGTCCGTTCCGATCCGAAAACGCCGTCCAATTTCACGTTCGGGTCGCATTCGAAAACTGGTTTTCCTAAATCGCTATCGAACAAAGTGGGTGCTTGGGAGGGTGTTCTCTCTCCGGAGAACATGGTCTTTAAATTGGCGGTGAGATCAGCGCCGGCGGCGCTGACTATTCCCATGCCTGACACGAAGACCGGAAAAGAACTGGATTGTGCGGTCATAGCTGGACCTTGCCCGAAAACGGATCTAACTCTTTTTCTGCTCGAAAACGTAGCGGGCTAGAGAGTCGAGAGTTTCAAAAATCTTTTTGCCCGCCTCCAAATCTTTTATCTGAATGCCGAAATTGCGCTGTAGCAATACCACCAACTCCACCGCGTCGAGCGAGTCGAGGCCAATTCCATCGCCGAACAACGGAGCGTCGTCGTCGATGTCGTCAGGGGAGACGTCCTCAAGAGAGAGTTCCTCAATTATGAGTTTTTTAAGTTTCTTCTTGAGTTCCAGCAATTCATCTTCCGGCATATCCAGATTTCCTGTGTTACGCGTTTCCGCGGGTGTAAATCATCTCAAAAATCACTCCGAACGCTCGGTGGAGGTAAGCGATGGGGAAATATACAACGCCGCGGGTGGTTCGTCAAGGCTCGCGAAGCGCGGCGGAGAGATAAAATAGCCCCCGCTCGAAAAATTTTCAATCCGCCCAAGGCGGATAAATATTGAATCTTCTTCCCAAGCGAAGCGACGAATCGGTGATGATCTTCAATATTCAAGTCAAAAAATAAGTTTTTCGCGGGTTCAAGCGCCATCGATCAGCGAGGCGAATTCCTGGAACAGATAAAACGGATCGTGCGGACCGGGAGAGGATTCCGGATGGTATTGCACGGCAAACATCGGCTCCGATTTGTGCCTGATGCCCTCGATCGTCTTATCATTGAGATTGACATGGGTTATTTCGAGGCAATCCGGTATCGAATCCTCCTTCAACCCGAAGTTGTGATTCTGAGATGTTATCTCCACCGATTCGTCCGCGAGACGCATCACTGGATGGTTGCAGCCGTGATGACCAAATTTCAATTTGAATCTGTCGGCGCCGGCGGCCAATCCAAGTATTTGGTGGCCAAGGCAGATGCCCATCACCGGCACCTTTCCAATAAGTCCGCGGGCGTTTTCCACCGCGTATCCGACCGCCGCGGGATCGGCGGGCCCGTTGGAAAGGAAAACACCATCAGGCTTCTCTTTGAGCACGTCCGCCACCGAAGTTTTCGACGGAACGACTTTGACGGACATTCCACTCAATCGCAACGACCGAAGGATGTTCCATTTTATTCCGAAATCGTACGCCACGATGTTGTGCTTCGTCGATGGCAACTCGTCGGCGATTCCCCATGACTGTGAAATTTCGCCGGTCTCGTCCCATTCATACGCAGTTTCGCAGGAGACTTTCGAAGCGTAGTCCTGTCCGGTCAATCCGCTCCATTCATTGGCTTTGGCCACCGCGTCCGCCTCTGATATGAAGCCCGACACGCAAAGAAACGCCTTCATGGCACCGAATTCGCGGATTTTCGTGGTTAGAAATCGGGTGTCGATTCCGGCTATGGCGGGAACTTCGCTTCTAAGCAGCAACCGTTCGAGAGACTCCTCCGAACGCCAGTTGCTGGGGGTGTTCATCTCATGTAGAATAAAGCCGTTGAGAAACAACTGTTCCGATTCCATATCCGCGGAGTTCGCGCCGGTGTTGCCTATCTCGGGATAGGTCATCGTGACGAATTGACCCGCGTACGAAGGGTCGGATAATATTTCCTGATACCCTGAAAGTCCGGTGTTGAACACCACTTCGCCGGTGCCGTCTTTTTCCGCTCCGACGGAATATCCTCTGAGAATCGTTCCGTCCTCGAGCGCTAAAAAGGCGCCTCGTTCGCGTTTTGCGCGCCAGTTGTAGTCCATATGCCGATTTCCGTATCTATCTAGCGTAGTACTCGATAACGCGCATCACTTCGCAGTTGCAGGGAATCTCTTCGGCGAGAGGCTCTCTCGCGAGCGTCGCTTTGAGGCTTTCGCGATCGACTTCAAGGTAAGCCGGTATCTCGCAATTCGTGTTCTTCGCGATATTCGCGATGGAGGGCGATTTGTCGGCGCTTATCGTGATGACTTGCCCGGGATTGATCTTGTATGATGAACGATCGACTTTTTTGCCGTCGACTTTGATATGTCCATGGTTGACGAACTGTTTGGCGGCGTAGATCGACGGAGCGAATCCGCATCGATAAACAAGTGCGTCAAGCCTGAGTTCGAGGTTCCTCAACAATTTCTCGTTGGCCATGCCCTCGCCTCGTTTCGCCTTCTGATACGCTAGACGAAGCTGTTTCTCGGAGACGGCGTAGAAGGTTTTGAGCTTCTGCTTCTCCAGGAGAAGCAGACCGTAGGTCGAGAGTTTCTGTTGACGGCCGCGCGCTGTTTTGCCGGCCGGGTAGGGGCGCTTCGCGCTCGGACATTTGGGATTGCCCCAAATGCAGCTTCCGATGCGTCTGCACAATTTGTGTTTCACCTGATCTT
>JAADHT010000027.1 GCA_013151705.1 Kiritimatiellota bacterium
GTTTGTCGTTCGGATTGTATTTCAAACCGCGTCGCCATACGGCCGCCGCGAGTTTCGCGCGGTTGCTGTTGATAAGCAACACGCCCAGGTTATACGCCGCCGCCGGATGCCGAACGTTCAAGCGCAGCGCCGTCCTCAATTCCTTCTCGGCCTCCTTCAATTTTCCCGTTTTCGCCAGAAAAAGACCTTTGTTGGCGTGTCCAGTGGCGTAGTCGGGACGTATCGCCAGCGCCTTGTCGCAAGCGGTGATCGCTCCCTCCGGATCCCCCTTGGCGGCCAGCGACACGGCGTAGTTGTTCCAAACTTTCAAACTCCTCGGAGATGTCCGCACGCCGGAAATCGCCAAGGTGTGGATGTCGCGCCAATCCAAAGTCCGCATCACCGTTCTGGCCGACAACGCGAGAACCGCGGCCGCGAAAACAGCGGCGGACATCGAGAAGCTCAAACGCCGCGAGACTCGCGAGAACGCCAGCGCCGCGAAGATCGCGAGCCAAATCGACGGAATATACTGGAGCCGCTCGGCGTAGATCGTCCCCGCCGGAACGATGAAATTACCGGCCGGGATCACCGACACGACGTACAACAAAACCAGCAAAACCATTTTGCGGCGACACCGCGGGAATAATTTCGCTAATATCGCGGGAACGCCGATGAAAACCGCCACCGTTCCCCAGGCGCCTGGATCGAACAGCGACTCGACTGGTAGAATCTCGGCGTAGGAATAGTCGTGCGAAAGAACAGCCGGCCATACGAACTCCAACAGCGCCATCCCCTGGATCCTGGCCGCGGTGGCGACGCGGATGACGGGTGGGGAAAGAGCGATGACGTTGTCTATCGAGCGATCGAAAAACTGCTGGGCCGGCAACCAGCTGCCGAGAAAATATCTGCGCATGCAGAAGACGAGGGCCGCCGCCGCAAGATACGGGATGAATTTCAGGCAATATCCGCGAATCTCGCGGAAATCCGGCCGCCGGTTCCAGGCACCAGTCATATAAACGTCCGTCAAAACGGCCATAGGCAGAAAAACCACACCATGCTCTTTTGAGAGGAACGATAGTAGAAAACATGCGGCCGCCCCGAGACGTTTGGGAACCGAATCGCCCGATTTCAAATGCAGAAGCNNNGCGGAAAGCAGGAAAAGAGCGCAAAGAAGCTCTCCGCGGCCGAAAGCCGGCGTGACCGCCTCGACGTGAATCGGATGAACCGCGTACAACACGGCCGCTAGAAACGCTGGCACCCTGCCGAAACGTAAAGCCAAAGCGAGCTTGAACACCAAGAGAGAAATCAAAATATGCAAAATCAGATTGACCATCCTGAATCCTGGAGACCAGAGCCGCATCCCGCCATCTTCCGAAATCTTTGTGAAGTACCTGGCATCCACCCAATAGGAGAAGAGAGTCAGCGGCCGATACATTCCCTGCGTCTGCTCGGCGCGCCAGTAGGAGCGGGTCCAGCAACGCAGCGGATTCACTTCCTCGACGTAGAATGGATCGTCCCTGACCAGCTCGATGTCGTCGAACACGAAATCGCCGTTCAGCCCGGAGATGTAAGGCAGCAACGCCGCCGCGACTATAATCAGTGTCATATACGGAGCCAACCGTCTGATAAACGCCACGGCAACACTCGACGAGCGATCATCGGAATTTTTCTCCGGGTTGTTTGTTCGTGTCGCTTTCATTATTTCCACTCCATTCGAATACTTTAGAGCAAACCTCTATGAATTCAAACGGCGGATGGGAGTATTCCATTTCCATTTCGAAAGTCGGTTTGGCTCTAGCGTCTAAAGTTTCCAGATTTCTCACAGGAAATATTGAAACGGGCGAAAACGGGGGTAGATTCAAACGTCATAAAATTTGAGTTGGAAAAGATGGCCTCTATCCGAATTCGAGTGAATCTTTAACTGGAGACCACGAATGAGCAAATCCGCGGAAAAGAGCAAAGTCGGCAAATGGCTGCTTATCGGCTGCCTGGCGCCGCTTCTGGGGTTGACGTCGCTTTTCATCTCACTCGCCGTCTGGAAATCAATGGACTCCAGTGAACCGGAAGCGCCATCCTACATCACAAACGCCGCTCCGAGCGTGGAACGCAAACTTCGCGCCTTGAAGAAGAAAGTCGCCCGCGATAAAACACCGAAGAATCAAATGGATCTTGATCAAACGGTGATGGCGCTTTTCAGCATTGAAAAAGCTTTGGCTGAAGCAAAGACCTTCGAGGGCCTCACTCCCTACGTCCTTCAAAAAGAGCCCGAACTCGTCGCTCCGGATGTCGCCGCTTTGAAATACCGTTTCTTCAACATCTACAAAAACCTGCTGAACGTCAGCGATGAAATCGAGGAAGCCCGTTCGATATACGACATTACGGCCGGGGCGCTGTCGGATCTGGCCGGAGTGGTGGGCTATGACTCCATCTCCGGAATCATGATCGACCGGGAGCAGGCGAAAAAGGTTTGGGAGAAAAGATTGGCGGAAACCGAGGCCGACGAAAAACTCAAGCGCAGATTGCGGAAAATCCAGGGCGAGATGCTCGATTTCCTCTTCGATTTCGCCAAAATCAGAGCGAAACACATAAAAAACTGGAACAAACTGTGCGCCGCCAGAGACCGCGCCTACCTCGCGGTGTACGAAAGGGATTGGGACGAGGTCGTCGCTTCGGCGTCGGCCGCCGCGGCAATGGCGCCGCATGAAACCGAAGCGCATGTGTTCTTGGTCAAGGCGTTGCTGGAGCGCGGAGACGAAACGGACGCCGACAGCGCCAAAGCCATCTTGAACGACTTCATAAAAAAGCATCAAGGTCAACAGGCGCCAGCCTATCTGCTCCGCGGCGTGATGGAGTTGAACGATGGTGATTTGGACGCCGCTATTCTCGATTTCGATCAAGCGGCCGCGTACTATCCTAAACAGCAACAGGCTATGTCGGATCGCCTCAATCTCTACAAAAAACGTCTTTTCCTCAACAAATCAAAAGAGGGACGGATGATCGTAAACCTCTACAGAGGCATGATGTCCGGGTCGGGATATTTCAGCCCGGATTTCCAAAAAGCCCGCGTCTTCCTCAAAAAAGGCGACAAGAGAAAAACACGCAAGAAAATCTTCGACCATTTTTTCAGAAGACGCCTCCAGGGACAATGGGATATGGTGCTCCAAGATTTCAGATTCTGCCAGAACTACCTGAAATCCGACTTCGACGAGATTTTCAAAGGAGACGATCTGCGGCTCAAACTCGATCCGGCTTGGTTCAGAAACACCCTCATCGTGTCGATAAAAAACAACGGGAACCAACCCGTCCACAACCTGACCCTTCTCCTCTGCGTCCGCTTCACCGACATGTTCAAGGGAGACTACGTCTCTTTTCCAATAGGCGATTCCGTGGCGGTGCTGCGTCCGGGCGAGCAAGTCGAAGTCGGAAGGAAAAACATTAGCGGCGTGACGAGGGAGAAACTGGGAACCGAGAAGAAATGGAAGGATATAATAGAATATGGAGCCGTGCTCATTTCCGACGAGCTCATCGCCTGGGTGGCTCCGAAAACTCCTCTGAAAATCAAAGAATCGTCGCCAAACGCCAACCGCGGAAAAAACGGCGACGCAAAATCCTCGAAGCGCTCAATCAAAGAACAGGCCAAGACGGCCGCGAAAATAGCGATAGACGCTGTCATAGACAAACTCTCCAATGATGAAACCGGCAAAAAAAAGAACAACGACGGGAGCCGTAAATGAGTCCTACCGGAAAAGGTTTTCCATTTCCACCCAACCCCTTTTTTCGCCATCCGGTAATACCGTTGTTTTTATTACTCTTGGCCTTTCCGATCCAGCTTTTCGCCGCCGAAATGACAGAAAATATGAAAAACTTTCTGCAGGTCTCGCCGGAAAACTCATTTCTCCCTGTTCTCCTGCTGATTGGATTCATAATCGCGCTTCTGGCATTCCTCTATCCGCGGATCGGACTTTTCGTCATGCTGTTCTTCTTTATGATCTCGACCGATATGCAGTTGACCGATGGCATGCAGTCCGCCGGGCGGACGGTCAGCATCCGCATCGAGGACATCGTTCTGCTGCTGGTCTCCGGCGGCTGGCTTCTCAACCGCGCTAAAACCAGGACACTCTCCCGTTTCAGAAGAGTGCCGGTGAACAAGCCCATCATCGCAATGGCCATTATGATTGTCGCCGCCTCCATTTTCGGTTTTCTCCAGGACACACTGCCGTTGAAGCGCGGAATTTTGTTCACTATGAAACGTTTGGAGTACTTTTGGCTTTTTTTTATGACGTTGAACATCATGGAAACCGACAAGGAAGTGAAAACAGCCACGATCGTGTTGATATGGCTTTCAGCCCTTGTGGCGGTGATAGGAGTGTCGATGTACATTATAATGCCTGTTTCCAACTTAACGGGAGGAGGCACCACGGCCACTTCCGGGTTCGGCCGCGCCAACACCCTTGCCGATTTCTTTCTGATCGTGGGCGGCGTGTTTCTCGGAATGCTCATCTATTCCGACACGAGAAGAAAAACCATTTTCTATCTGGCGATCTCCGCGTTGTGCGCTCTTGTCATCGTGATGACCAAATCCAGAGGCGCCTACGTCAGCGTTCCGCCTCTAATCCTGACGATTGTGGCGGTGTCGAAAAGCAGAAAAACAATTTTGACGATCGCAGTGGCCATACTCCTCTTGCTAACCTATCAAGTAATGTTGCTGGCTATCGACAGCATGCCGAAATCCAATGTTTCCGAAGGGGCGGAGATGCTGGTTCAGAAACACACCGGAGACATCGAAAACCAGTTTGAATCAATCAAAGACGTGGCGATGTATGGACCGAAAGTGGACTCGTCCTTCTACGCCAGATACAGCGGATGGACGAATAATATCGACGAGATTTTCTCGCATCCGATATTCGGACATGGGGTGGGGGCGGTGCCGCTGAGTTATTTCGACTGCCAGCCTGTCAGGGAGATGTACGAGACCGGACTGTTCGGATTCTGCATTTTCCTGTATATGAACTTCGCTATTTTCATGTGCGTGCTACAACTTTTCAGAGCCACCGACGATCCATTCGTCAAAGGAATGACCTGCGGATTTCTAGGCGGCCATGTGGGAATGATGGTCCATGGCGTCAGCATCGCGAATTTCTACACCATAATGAACATGGAAGTCTTCTGGTTCGTCGTCGCAATGCTGATGGTGTTCTACCACAACCACCAAGCCGCGCATCAAACGACTGATGACGCGGCCAGACCAGACACGCCGCAACCAGTCCACCCCTCCGCGTCTTGACTCCAACCCCGCCAAAACGGCTACCTGGAAAGCGTTACCGGTTTAAACTCTATTTAGACCATGTTCGAAAAGGTCTCGCAGCCATGTGGACACTTATTTCGAATAGGGTCTATTTACCCCTATGTTCATCTGGACATTGTCATCCATTCGTGCTATCTTCGTCGTTTTACGCGAGCAGAGTTCAAAATATTCGGGTGATATTATGAAAACGCTTTTGATTGAACCGTTCGGAGGTGTCGCCGGTGATATGATTGTGGCGTCGTTGTTGGGATTGGGTGTGGATTTCGATAAATTCAAAGAAGCGCTTGAAACTCTTCCAGTCAGCCAGGATTGGAGTGTTGAATTGACGGATGTCGAACGACACGCGATTTCCGCGAAACATTTTTCCGTGGCGGTAGGCGAGGAAAAACACCATCAACACTCCGATTCAAAACATCACTCCCACCATCACGACCACCCTCGTAACCATGACCAAGATCACCACAACGATCATGAAAAGACGGATAGCGCCCACTCCCGCCACCACAGAAATCTTGACCAGGTTTTGGAGATTATAAACGGCGCTCCCAGAATTTCAGACACCGTTAAAGAGCGTGCGACGGCGGTTTTCGCGAAACTCGCGCGAGCCGAGGCCGAGGTTCACGGAAAAGACGATCCCCGTGGGGTTCATTTTCACGAAGTGGGTGCTGTGGACGCGATAATCGACATAACCGGAGCATGCCTGGCATTGGAAGTGTTGGGTATTGAACATATCGTCTCCTATCCGATCCCGTTGGGCACAGGAAGCGTGAAATCCGCCCACGGTGTCCTCCCGGTGCCGGTGCCGGCCACCGTGAACATACTTCGCGGAATTCCGGTCGAACGCACGGACATTCCCTTCGAACTCGCCACCCCCACCGGAGCCGCGATTCTCGCGGAACTCGTCGATGAATGGCTGCCGGCTTCGCCCTCCCCGTGCGAATCCGCGATTCCCGCGGGCTCCAAGATGTTGAAGAGCGCTTACGGCGCCGGCGCCCGCGACATACCGCAGCGCGCCGGAGTAGTTCGAGCCACCCTGTTTGAACGATTCGAAACGGGATGCGAGAGAGAGATGGACGAAGTCGCGGTGTTGGAATGCGAAATCGACGACATGCCAGGCGAGGTGTTCTCCTGGCTCTCCCCGAAACTTTTAGAAGCCGGGGCGCTGGATTTCTCCGTCACCGCCAATATGATGAAGAAAAACCGCTCGGGATTCTCGTTGAGGGTGATTTGCGCGCCAACCGCGGCCGCGGAAACCGCGAATTTGATTCTGCGCGAAACCACCACGCTGGGAGTGCGCCACAACATTGTAAGGCGTTTCAAACTGCGCCGCGAGAATCGCGAGGTCGAAACGCCGTTGGGAACAGTTTCCGCGAAGTTCGCGTTCGCTGAAGACGGCACCTTGCTCAAGGCAAAACCGGAATACGAGAGCGTCGCGAAACTCGCGGAGGCGAATGGAACCACATACTTGGAGGCTTTGAAAACCGTGGAGAAAAACCTTCCGGGGAATGAAAAGAAAAGACGGACATAACGGACGCCTGGAGGGTTATCGTATGTTGGGCGGAGCGCACCGCGGAGCGATGGCGACGCCACACCACGCGCCGGGAAAACTTTGAATCGCCTTTTACAGGGCTGCCCGCGCGTCGTTTTAGTCCGTTGTGTCCGTGGAATATGCGCGATTAAAGATTGAATTTCATGCCTTTTCAGGGTAGGATATGTTGTTTGAGTGTCAAATGTGTTGATTTTTACTTGATTCTAAAAGGAGCGGTACTATGAGCGAGAAGAAATGCGATGTTTGCGTAATTGGCGGCGGCCCGGGCGGATATGTGGCGGCGATCAGAGCCTCCAGGCTGGGACAAAAAACGATTCTTGTTGAAAAAGATCAACTTGGCGGAACCTGTTTGAACGTGGGATGTATTCCAACCAAAACCCTTCTCGCCTCGCTTGACGCTTTGGAGATGGTGAGAAACGCGGCCGAGTTCGGCGTGAAGGTTGACGGCGACTGCGCTCCGGACTGGAAAGCTATGTTGGAACGCAAGGAAAAGGTCGTGGCTCAACTAAACAAGGGCATCGGCGCTCTTTTGAAAGCCTCGAAAGTCGAAGTGTTGACCGACACCGCGAAGTTCGCGGACCGAAAAACCGCGAAACTCGCGGCGAGCGGCGACACGGTCAAAGCGGATAAATTCATCATCGCAACCGGCTCCACTCCGGCTATGCCGGGATTCATCCCGAAATCCAACCGCGTTCTAGACTCCACCGATTTGCTTTCAATAAAAGAGATCCCGAAAAGCCTGATAGTTCTAGGCGGCGGAGTGGTCGGTTGCGAATTCGCCTGCCTTTTCGCCGGACTCGGCTCCAAGGTGACTGTCGTCGAAATGCTGCCGGAGATTCTTCCCGGACAAGACGGCGAAGTCTCCAAACTCATGCGCCGCGAATTCAAGAAAAAGGGAATCGACGTTAAAGTTGGCGCTCCCTTGGAGGATATCAAAGCGACCGCCAAAGCGGTGTCCGGTAAAGTTGGTAAAGACAAACTGTCGGCCGACTACATGCTCGTTTCCATCGGACGTGTCCCAGTCTCCTCTGAAATCAATCCCGCGGCGGCGGGTGTCAAGGTGGATGAGAAGGGATTCATCCCGGTAACCGACCGTTGCGCCACCAACGTTCCCGGAATCTATGCGATAGGCGATGTCGCCGGACGCGTCCAGTTGGCGCATATGGCGAGCGCCATGGGAATGGTAGCCGCCGAGAATTGCGCCGGAACACGCTCGACGTTCCGCGACGATCTTGTGCCGGGCTGCGTATTCACATCTCCGGAAATAGGATCGGTAGGATTGACTCAGGAGGCGTGCGGCGAAAAGGGAATTGAAGTCAAAATCGGAAAATTCCCTTTCTCGGGTCTCGGAAAAGCGATGGCGATCGGAGAGACCGCCGGATTCTGCAAGATCATCGCCGACGCCGAAACGGATCAGGTGCTCGGCGCGCATATCGCGGGACCGCACGCCACCGACCTAATCGCGGAAATCGCGACTTCCATGAACCTGGAAATCACCGCGGCGGAGCTCGGCAAAGCGATACACGCCCACCCAACCCTCGGCGAGATCGCCATGGAGACGGCGCATGCCGTCCACGGCGAATGCGTCCATATGCCGCCACCGAGAAAATAATGAAAGTAGTATGTGCAAAATGCGGCGAAGCTATTCCGGACGAGGATTTCAACGTCTCGACCGACATCGCCTATTGCAGAAAATGCGACTTTAAACAGTCGCTTTCCGAACTGCTTGAAGCGGACGAGATCGACGCGTCGATAACCTACGATCCTCCCGGCGGAACTTTTTTCCAGGAGGACTTTCAGGGATTCACGGTCGGCGCGCGATTCTCGAAGGGCTTTCTATTGTTTTTGATCCCTTTCACGTGCGCATGGTCCGGATTCTCAATGTGGGGCATCTACATACAACCTTTTCTCAGGGGGAAATTTGACGTCACTATCATGCTTTTCGGACTTCCATTTCTTTTTGGATCGATAGTGTTGTGCTCGGTTGTGTTCACCGCGCTTTTTGGTAGTTTGAAAATTATGGTTAAAGACTACGACGGGAAAATAATTTTCGGAGTTGGCGGTCTTGGCTGGAAAAGGCGTTTCAATGTTGCCGACGTCGATTCCGTCTCTCTCAAAACATCGAATGTCAGAGTCAACAACATCCCTCAAAAAGGCGTTTGTATTTCCGGCGCCAATATGGAGCCTATCACTTTCGGCACGACCCTCAAAGAAAACCAAAAAGAATACGTCGCCGCTGTTTTGAAACAGAAACTGATTTCATCGAGAGGATGAAGAAAACGGAGGCCAGGGCAAAATGGCAATTACTTAAGCGAATAAAAAGGGAGAATATCCAAAATCCAACAACGAACTCAGGATATTCAGATTTACAACAAGTGCGTCACGCGCATTAAATTATCTTAAGCAAGTGCCATTCGGGTCAGGTCCCGTGGTCCAGAACATATTTAACCTGAGTAAGCGAAATATCGTCATTCCGGCTCGAAAGGTCGTCTTCAGAGGCGAGAATTTTAGCCGCTCACTATCACTCCCGTCACTCAATGACAATGCGAAAGTGGTTGGAATGAGACACCATTTTTGATAAAAAGACGAATTTGCTTGCAATGTACCCGACAGGGTGTATTTTACGTTTTCAAGACGGTTTGGCACCCGATAGGGTACGAAAACGCCTGTGTCGCATTGATTGATCCCGATAGGGTATGATAATGAAGCTTTCAGCATTTATAAAACAGCAGCGTAAACTGTATGGGATGACCCAGAAAGAGCTAGCCGACCGGGCTGGCGTCGGATTACGTTTCGTAAGAGAACTTGAAAGAGGCAAACCGACGTTGCGAATGGACAAAGTCAATACTCTACTTGATCTTTTTGGCCATGAACTAGCTCCGATTCCAACCGTCGATGAAGGTGGTGAAGATGCGTAGTGCCAAAGTGTGTTTATTTGACAAAGAAGCCGGTATTCTTACGGAATCGGAAGAAGGTTACACATTTCGTTATCTAAAAAACTATCTGAAGGATCCGAACGCCGCGCCAATTAGTCTACTGCTCCCGTTGCGGGCGGAATCATACAAAGATAAAACTCTCTTTCCGTTTTTCGACGGACTGATACCGGAGGGATGGCTTCTTGACATAGCCGTCAGAAACTGGAAACTGGACGACAGGGACCGCATGGGACTTCTTTTGAGTTGTTGCCGCGAAACGATAGGCGCGGCGTCAATCGTCGAAATCAC
Organism: Kiritimatiellota bacterium; assembly: GCA_013151705.1. Classification (GTDB taxonomy): domain Bacteria; phylum Verrucomicrobiota; class Lentisphaeria; order Victivallales; family JAADHT01; genus JAADHT01. The sequence goes on from JAADHT010000027.1 coordinate 10,058, forward strand.
CGGAAATGCGGAAAGCGAGGCGGACGCGGAATGAATAAATGTCTTATATGCGGAAATAAATGCGAAAATCGCGGATCGACGCTGAAGCCGATATGTCCAAAACACCCGTTATGACACAACAGCTTGGAATGCGAATCTGGAATTGCAAATTTTAGAGCATTTTTTCAGCAATTATTTAGAATAGCGCTAAAACGCTCGTTATAAATGCGTTTCATTCTTTTTTCAGTGGGATTACGGGTTTGAAACTGAACTTAGGATCTGTGTAAATAGATTCATTCAGTCCCAAAGCGTTAAGGTAGGCCGCTGGTTTACTTCGCGGTTTTTGAAAAAGCAACCGCCTGCCGTCGCGTGACATAAGAACAACCACCCCGAACATGGAGACCGAAACCATGAACGCCGTGGGTTTATCCGTTTTGCGATTTTCCCACCCCGGCAGCGGCTCGCCCGTATTTTCAACGCGCGCCCGCAGGAATCGCTCCATTAATCGCCACTAGCGCTATCACCAAAACCATTCCGAGCGCGTCGATGCGATTGGGCTTTTTTAAAAATGTGTCGTTGAAATCATGCGCGTCAACGCCGGGGCCCGCCAGCAACTCGATATCCTGTTCGGCCAAAAATTCTTCAAGGCGGTACAGCGGAGATCTTCCGGAAAGGGTGTCAAGAACCATCGACTGGACCACGAGTCCCGGACTGACGTTCATTTTCGAGGGAACAAGCGTGTTCACCAACTCGACAATCCCGAGACGCTCGCAGTACGCGGCCGCCAAGCATTGAGGCAACGGGAAACCCCGCTTGAGCGATTCTCAGGTTTTCGAGTGGGTCATCCGCGCTCGCCTTCGGTCGCTCTCACAGTCAAAGATATGCCGCCGCGCGGTCTGAATTCTCCCGCGACCTCGATCCATCGGGGAGAGCAGGCCTCGACGACGCGCTCGAGAATGAGATTGACGACTTCCTCGTGGAACGTCTGGTGGGAGCGAAAGGAGAACATGAGAAGTTTGAGGGATTTGCTTTCCACGCAAAGCTTTTCGGGTATGTAGGTTATGGTTATCTTCCCGAAATCGGGCTGTCCGGTGACCGGACACAGCGATGTGAATTCCGGACAGTCAAAGGTTATCTCGTAATTTCTAGCGGAATAGAGATTGTCGAAAACCTCCAGCCTCGCGTTTTCCGGCGAATCCGGCACAACGGTTTCTGATTTCGATAGAATGGTAAGCGCGCCGAACCTGGCGGAATCGTCATTTCCCTTTTGTCCCTTCATTGTCGAGCTCCCGATCATCCGTGTTCTTTTTTTTTATCACCTTCGCGTTTCATCGAGGATATGATGTATGTGGCCACTCCCACGAAAATAGCGCTGTCGGCGACGTTGAAGGCGGGCCAGTGCGGATAACCGGAAATATAGAAATCCAGAAAATCAACCACGGTGCCGCCGCGCCATATTCGATCGATCGAATTGCCCAAAACACCGCCGACCACAAGCGATAACGCGTAATACCGCTCCCAATAACCTTCCGTGAGACTCCGTAGAAAAAAAACGACTCCCACCAGAAAAAGCGTCGACACACCCAAAAGCGCCCAGGTGTATCCGTAGAACATGCCCCAGGCCGCTCCCTTGTTACCGACTTTCACAATGTTGAAGAAACCCGGAATGACTGTTATCGCGTAGTCCACCTTGTCGACTATCACGCTTTTCGTGATTTGATCGAGAACGAGCGCCAAACAGGAGAGAACGGCACACCGCGCTAAAAGTATGATTTCCCTACGAGACCCAGGTTGTATGCGGGACAATTCCACAAAAACTCCACTTTTATTTGGTGATCAGGACGCGTTCTCCCGTTTTTCTTCCGCGTCGTTTTGCCGTTGACGCAAAAACGCGGCCTCACACTCGAAATAAGTGTCCACATGGCTGCGAGACCTTTTCGAACAGGGTCTATCTAGACCCTGTTCGAAAAGGGTCTATCTATGCGAACGCCCGTATTCACCATCCGAAAACGTCGCGCAAAATAACACCTGTTTAATGTTTTACAAGCACCTGATTTGCATTGGAGGCGCAATACGGATATATTCCCGTTTCAAGTCGATGTGCCGCCTGTTTGACAATGCGACGGCGTTGGACGTGGCGTCGTGTGGAGAACAATATCTGGAAATTGGAGAGCGCGATATGGACGACAATGAGATTATGAGGAGATTCAAGGAATCCGGAGCTTTGCTGGAAGGACATTTCAAATTGAGAAGCGGCCTGCACAGCAACCGTTTTTTTCAGGCCGCTCTGCTGTTGCAGCACCCGGAAGTGGCTGGTGAATTATGCGCGGAACTGGCCGCGATGTTCGCGGACGCCGATATCGAATCGGTCATTTCTCCCGCTGTCGGAGGGTTGATAGTCGGTCATGAAATGGCGAGGGCGTTGAAGACGCGCGCGATTTTCGCGGACAAAGAGGAGGACGCCCTTATCCTGAAAAGGGGGTTTGCCATCAAACCTGGAGAGAGAGTGCTTGTGGCTGAGGATGTGATCACCCGCGGAGGCCGCGTTCAGCAGACTGTGGATTTGGTCGAATCCTTTGGAGGCGTTGTGGCGGGAATCGCCGTGATAGTTGACAGAAGCGGAGGAACAGCGTCGTTCAGCTCGCCTTACCAAAGTTTGATGAAGCTTGAATTGGAAACCTACGAGCCCGAACATTGTCCGTTGTGCGCCGACGGGGTTCCGATCGAACGGCCCGGTTCCAAATAGCCCCTGCTCGAAAAGGTCTCTCAGCATGGCTGCTCCACTTTTTCGAGCGCCTTCAGCCGCGGCTTATCCGCCGGTGCGGAAAAATCAAATTTTTGAGGCTAGCCAAGGTGGATAATCTTTTTCGAATAACAGACCCATTTTTTGAATCGACGCTACGAGTTCAAGCGGGAGTTGACGATAGAGAGGACGGAGCGCTGAAATGACGAGAAAAAAAGGGCGAGGCGGTTTCGCCGAAGTAAAATCGAGTAGTTCCCTCCACTCCAAAGATTCGTCGCTTTTTCTCGCCTTGTCGTGTTTGATTTTTTGCGTCGGTGTTTACTGGCGCCTCGATGGGTTGTCGTCCCGCGGATTGGAGTGCCGTATCCCCCTTGGGCTTCGAAGGCTTCCAAGCAGTTTCTCATCAACCGATTCTCGATGAATCCAGGCATCTCATTCCACGTCCCAAACCGTTATCGATGGATTATCGATTCCAACTGATATTTAAGTCGCGGGATTCGGGCAATCCCTTGTTTTTGAAGAGCCACGCGCCGATGAACGAACTCCTCAAGCGGATGCCGCTACGAGCGGGCTTGGGGACTTGACGGCAAATAATAATGGAGTTGTTATGAAGAGAGAACTGATAAAAGAAGTTTTGTCGATCGGTGAAATCGGCGGCACAGCGAAAGTCGCGGGCTGGGTGAAGACCCGCAGGGATTCAAAAGGCGGATTCTCGTTCATAGAATTGAACGACGGGTCATGTTTCAAAAACCTGCAAATCGTCGCCGACTCCTCTTTGGAGAACTACGACGACGAGATCAGAAACCTCTTTCCCGGCGCCAGCATTGCGGTGTCGGGCGAGATAGTCGAGTCTCCGGGCGGGGGGCAGCGCGTGGAGTTGCGCGCCTCCGAAGTGAAAGTGTTCGGATTTTGCGATCCGATGAAATATCCGCTCGGCAAACAAAGGGTCTCTTTCGAAAAGCTCCGCGAGATAGCGCATCTGCGTCCGCGCGCTAACTCTTTCGGAGCAGTCGCGCGCGTCAGAAACATTCTAGCCAACGCCACCCACGAATTCTTTCAAACCCGCGGATTCATATGGGCGCACACGCCGTTAATCACGGCAAGCGACTGCGAGGGTGCCGGCGAGATGTTCCAAGTGACGACGCTACCGCTTGAAAATCTCCCGCTTGACGAGAATGGCCGAGTGGACTATGATTCGGATTTCTTCGCTAGACGAGCCCATCTGACCGTCAGTGGACAGCTCAACGGCGAGGCGTACGCCTGCGCGTTGGGTAACATCTATACTTTCGGACCCACTTTCCGGGCGGAAAACTCCAACACCCGCAGACACTTGGCCGAATTCTGGATGATAGAGCCGGAGATGGCCTTCGCCGATTTGAACGAAGACGCGGAACTCGCGGCTGATTTTCTGCGGCACCTGTTCAAAACCGTTCTCGACAAAGGGACGGAGGATTTGGAGTTCTTCAACGTCAGGATAGAAGAAGGCGTCATTGACAAACTAGCGAAGCTCGCGGACGCGGAATTCGCTAGAATAACGTATTCTGAAGCCGTGAAAACGCTTTCCAAAGCCGACGCCAACTTCGATTTCCCCGTAGAATGGGGAATTGACCTGCAATCGGAGCATGAGCGATATCTCACCGAAACAGTTTTCAAGGGACCCGTGATCGTGACGAACTATCCCGCGTCGATAAAACCATTCTATATGAGGCTCGACGACGGCGGCGAGACCGTCGCGGCGATGGATGTGCTGCTGCCGAACGTCGGGGAGATCATTGGCGGAAGCCAGCGCGAGGAGCGGCTCGACGTTCTGGATGCGAGAATCGCGGAAACGGGTGTGAGACCGGGGGACTATTGGTGGTACCGCGAACTCCGCGAGTTCGGCACGGTACCCCACGCCGGGTTCGGGCTTGGTTTCGAACGGATCGTCCAGTTCTGCACCGGAATGAGCAATATCCGCGACGTGATACCATTTCCCCGCACACCCCGCAACGCGGATTTTTAATCTAAGGAGCCAATGCTCGACAAACTGGTCGCCGAATCGAGCGTTCGTGAGAAGACAAAATGAAAAAAAGCGTCCGCGAATCTCGCGGACGCCTGGATAATCGGCGGGCGGCAAATCTCCTCACATATCGTCGTCAGGGGGAGCGGGCGTGCCGAAGTCATCGTCCGAACCATCTTCTCCCGCACCCAGCCCGCGACTACGGCGTTCGCGCGCCTTTCTCGCGGCTTTCTTCTCCTCCTTCGAGAGTTTTCCGTCGCCGTCCTTGTCGAACTTCTCTAGCATTTTCTGTTTTATGGCTTGATGCGCGGCTTTTTTCTCTTCTTTGGAGAGCTTGCCGTCGCCATCCGTGTCGTATTTCTTCACGAACGCCTCGCGTCTCGCTTTTTTCTCGGCTTGACGTTTAGCCTTCATATCCGCGCGAAGCGCCTTTCTCTCATCTTTCGAGAGTTTTCCGTCGCCGTCCTTGTCATATTTTTTTACGACGGCTTCATGCGCGGCCTTCGCGGTGTTTTTCTCCTCCTCGGAGAGTTTTCCGTCTTTGTTGGCGTCGAATTTTCTCAACATATGGCGTTTGCGCATCGTTTTACGCATTGTCTTTTTTTCCACTTTCGAGAGTTCGCCGTCGCCGTCTTTGTCGAAGCGTTCGCGCATCTTTTTCCTTCTGGCTTCGCAGCGCGCTTTTCTTGCGGCTTGACGCTCCTTTTTGGAGAGTTTTCCGTCACCGTCTCTATCCATTTTTCTGAACCGTTTACTATGATGTTTCTTGCCGTAACCATTGCCCGAGGATTCAGCCAAGCACACAGTCGTCAAAGACATTAGCGTGGCGACACACAGTAGTTTGATCAGCGTCTTCATTTCCATCTCCTTTTTTGAGTCGCGAAACCAGAGTTCCGCGCGATTCTTGTTTTCCTCATATTGTTTGACAAACTGGCGCTTTAGGTGATATTACACCCAAGCCCATCGATACTGGCTGTTCAACCAGCGTTTTTCGGAGCTCCGGCAACATGTCAGTTCCGGACATTGAAACGGTTCCACGGTGGAATTATTGCCGCTTTTGGAGTTTTATATGCGAAAAATTTTGAATTCGAGCCTGAATGAATCTGAAACTTTTGAACGTTGTGTTGATGTTTTAAGCGTTTCGGGGGCTGTTTTGCTGCTTCCGACCGACACCGTTTACGGATTGGTCTGTCGTTGGAATGACTCCGAAGCCATCTCGGCGATAAGAAGGATGAAGGAACGCGGGGCGCGAAAACCATTTCAAATGTTGGCTCCAAATATCGACGCCGTGGAGAAAGCCGGGGTCGCAGTCTCAGGAGTGGCCCGTAGCTTGAGCGACGCTTTCTGCCCTGGTCCGCTCACGATAATCGCGAGAGCTGGGGATAAAACGGGAACGATCGGCTTCAGAATACCCAACGATTCTTTTTTGTCGCGGCTTATGATCGAATGCGGCTCGAATCTCGCGGCGACCAGCGCGAATCCCGCGGGAAAAACGCCAATCGTGTCGGTTTCGGACGCGGGAACCCTTTTCACTCCGCCGCCGGCTTTGATAGTGGACGGCGGTCGTTTGTCCGGTGTCGCGTCGACAGTGGTGGATGCGACCAGCGACGCCGTTTCCCTTATCAGAACCGGAGCGTTGTCCGACGAGATGATACTGGATGTAGCGAATGGAGATGTATGAATCGAAGATCGTCAAACCTGGAGACGCGGCAACGTCTATCGCCTTTTTCCCGCCATTGGAGTGGTTGGGCGGCGGCCGCGATTCTCACTGTTTTCGTCTGTGTTGGAGTGGCTAGTGTCAGAATCAAAGCGCCGACATTCGACGAGACCGTCCATATCCTGGGCGGATACACCGTCTTGACCAAGCTGGACTACCATGTGAACCCCGAAAACGGGATTCTCCCGCAAGTTTGGGCCGCGCTTCCTTTGGCGTTGAATTCTAAAATAACACCTCCCGACATGAAATCGGCCGGCTGGCTTTCCGGATTGACTTGGAACGCCGCCAGCAATTTTCTCTACACTTCAGGCAACGATCCGGGAACAATCCTCATAACGGCGCGAACCATGATGCTTTTGATGGCTGCCGCCTGCGGGTTTCTGGTTTTTGTGATATCAAAACGAATCTGGGGAGTCTCCGGGGGACTCTTCTCGCTGGCGCTTTTCGCTTTGAGCCCCACGATAATGGCCAACGCGCGACTGGTCTCTTCCGATTTGGCCAGCGCTCTCTTTTTTCTATTGTCGATCTGGGCGTGGCAACTTGTCTCCGAACGAGTGACGGCCAAGCGGCTGTCGCTTTTCTGCGTCGGCATGTCGGGACTGTTTCTATCGAAAATGTCGGCGCCGCTGATCATTCCCGCGATTCTAGCGGTTCTAGCGGTCCGATTGTTCCGCCGCAAACCGCTGCGCGTCGCGGTCGGCTCCGCGAGATTCGCGGTTGTCGGGCAGTTCAAGCAATTGTTGACGCTTTCAGCCGTCGTCCTGCTTGGCGGAGCCGCGGTGTTCGCGGCGATTTGGGGTTCGTCGTTCTTCAGGTATTCCATTTTGCCTGACGACACTCTTCGAAACGTCCAGGACAGGAAATGGGAATTGTTGATGGAGGATGCGAGTTTTCCCGTCAAAGTGGTATTTTCCGTGAAAAAATATAAACTGCTTCCGGAACACTACCTATATGGGTTTGCCCATGTGTTGCATGAATCGAAAACGAGGCATGCGTTTTTGAACGGTCGTCGCTCGGAAACCGGATGGTGGTGGTTTTTTCCGGCGACTTTCGGGATGAAAACTCCTCCGGCGCTAATCCTTTTCATTCTGGCTGGTCTTGTTTTTCCGTTTGTTGTCGTCGGGAACCGCGGAAAAAAGAAGAGGCATCGAACGTCCAACACTCAACGTCGAACATCGAACATCGAACATTCAATGTCCAATGGGGAAAAGTTGAGCGAGGGTGGTTCGGATTTAAATGACGCTACTGTTGGAGACGAGAAAACGGCAGAGGCGGACTCCGGCCGCCGCGACACCGATTCCGTCGCTGGAGTTGATGCGAGCCGAAACGCCGTGGATTTCAGGCGATTGAGACGGATCTCGCTGGCGAGACGCCTGGCTTTCGCCTTTGTTTTCGTGGCGGTTTACGTGACGTTCTCACTCGCGACCAATCTGAACATCGGGCATCGGCATCTGATTCCCATCTATCCCCCTCTGTTTATAATCGCGGGCGGAGTTATGTTCGCCATCCGCCGCTCGAAGAAAAGGGCGATCGGGCGAACGGCACCGGGATTGAATTGGAAAACGATCGCCTTTCTTATGTTCGCGCTTCTCGCGGAAAACGTTGTGATATTTCCGGATTACCTGGCGTATTTCTCGCCGCTGGTCGGAGGTTCCGCGAACGGCTACAAGCATTTGGTGGACAGCTCGCTCGACTGGGGCCAGGATCTCAAACGCTTGAAAAGCTACATCGAGAAAACGAAAGCTGATGACGGCGGAGAATGCTACGTCGCCTATTTCGGCTCCGTCAATCTGACCGCGTACCGATTGCCGGGCAAACGCCTGCTCTGCGCTTTCGAGCAGTTCTCATACGATGTTTTTCCCCTCTCCGCGGGGACGTATTGCGTAAGCGCCACTATGCTCCAAATGGACTACTATCCGGAGCTGGCCGACTGGAATTCAGAGCTCGAGAAGCTCTACCGCGAATATCGCGGGAAATTCCGCGAATTCCGCGCGGAACTCGCGAAAAAGAAAACGCTTCGAAACAAAAAACGTTTGAACGAATTGTTCCGGGACTACAAGGTTTTCGAGAAACTGCGGTTCGCGAAACTCGCGGATTCTCTCAGGCGGTGGAAACCGGACGGCGACATTGGACATTCTATTCTCATCTACAAACTCTCGGAAAAGGAATTGAGCGAGATTATGAACAACTGAAAACTTTTGGAGTGTGGCCTCGCCACAGGCGGGTAAACTTCAGGCTGGGAGGCGACACCTCATTCCAACCGCGCGGCCCCGCGGGAAGAGCGGGCTAGGGTTTATCCGCCTGGGCGGGCCTGTACCCCAAAAACGCAAGGTGTTTCATGAGGATTGCGCGGCGTGGTCATTGCGAGGCTATCGAAAATGATATGAAAAAAACTGAAAAAGCAAACGATGAACAAGAGGGGAACGAAGGCGGGATGAAATATCGCGAGAACCGCGATCCCGGTTTCGGCGACTCGCCGGTGAGTTCCAGTGAGGATTTTCATCCCGGCGACGTTTCGACGAAACCCGGCATCTACATTTTTCGGGACAGATTCTCCAAAGTGATCTACGTCGGCAAAGCGGCGAACCTGCGCAAACGCGTGTCAAGCTATTTCCAGCCGTCCAGGCGGATAACGGCCGATCCGAAATTGCGCTCTCTGATCAATTCGATTGTTTTCTACGAGACGCATCCGGTCAAAAACGAATCAGAATCCCTGCTTTTCGAATCCCGCATGATCAAAGAATACGCTCCTAGATACAATGTCCTGTTGCGAGACGACAAGCGGTTTCCGTTGATCAAAATCAATCCGTCGGAGAAATTTCCGACGCTAAAGCTGGCGCGCTTGCGCAAAAACGACGGACATGTCTATTTCGGCCCTTTTCCGAAAGCGGGAGCTTTGAAAAAAACCGTTGATTTTCTCGTCAGGAAGTTCGGGCTGCGGACTTGCGCCCCGCCGATTCCGAGAGAACGCGACCGGAAACACTGTCTGGCCGGCACGGTGAAGGATTGCAGTGAACCCTGCGTCGGAAAAACGTCCAAAGAGGAGTATGCGGAAAGAATCGAAGCTCTTTTGGGTGTTTTGAGCGGCGACATTGGCGATATAGTCCGCGAGATTCGCGGATTGATGGAGTTGGAGGTCGAACGCAGGCGTTTCGAGAAGGCCGCCGAATACCGCGACGCGCTGGAGAACTTGGAGATCATCTTCGGAAAAAGATCACGTACGTTCCGACACGCCAGAATTCCGATCGACGAGAAGGCGTTTGAAGGTTTGGGGGAGTTGGGCAAAGTGCTCGGGTTGCCGGAACCTCCGCGTTCGCTGGAGGCGTTCGACATATCCAACATAAGCGGAAGTCTGGCGGCGGCTAGCATGGTTTGCTTCAGGGATGGACGGCCGGACACCGCGAGGTACCGAAGATTCCGCATCCGCGGTGAGGGAGCCGAACCCTCTGCGGAGCCAGCGGATTATCCGCTGGGACGTGGCGGAGACGATTGCGCTATGATGGAGGAAACCGTGTTCAGGCGCTACTCGCGAATCTCGCGGGAGATCGCGGAGAAACTCAGCGGAAAATCAGAAGCCGCGAGTGGCGCGGAGGATGGAATTTCGGTATCCGAGCGGTGTCGAGGCGCTCCGGCGGCCTGTATGCCGGATTTGATTTTGATAGATGGCGGGAAAGGACAGTTGAACGCGGCGATGAAGGCGCTGAAGAGAGCCGGGACGCCGCCAACGCCTATAATTGGATTGGCGAAACGCAACGAGGAGATATTTGTTCCCGGACGACAACTGCCGATAAGACTTGATTTGAGAAATCCCGCCGTCAATCTGCTTCGAGCCGTCCGCGACGAGGCGCACAGGTTCGCGGTGGCGTACCACAGAAAGTTGCGCGACGCTCGGATAGAGGAGTCTATTCTGGATCAGATACCGGGGATAGGAGCAAAGCGGAAACGCGAGCTTCTGAGGGCATTCGGTTCCGTCACGGCGCTTAGGAAAGCGTCAAAAGAGCGAATTGCCGAGAAAGCGCCTGGTATTGGATTGGAATTGGCCGCCGAGATCGCGAAATACCTTCGTCCGAAACAAAAATGACTCGGTTTGTTTTGAAGCGAGTGATGGCTTTGCCGTAGCGCGGAAGTTTTAAAGTCTTTCCGCAAGTTGAATATTGCGGAAAACTGATGAATATTTCAATTTCTCATCTACCTGCCGAGCTTTTGGTGTTCAGGTAGCGGGAGTTGTAGTAGACGAGGCGGGAGCCGTTTCCGCGGTCGAGCATTTGGCTTCTCTCGGGCATAAGAGAATCGCGTTTGTCGGGGCGGAGCGCGGGAGCGGCTATGTTGAATCAAGGCGTTCCGGCTTTTTTAAGGGGATGGAGAGTTTCGAACTCCCTGTATCGAACGAGTATATCGTCCATGAGGAGCGAATTGAATTGATCGAGGGTTTGACTTTTGAGTTGCTGGCGTTGTCGGATCCCCCTTCCGCGGTCATATGCACATCGGATTATTTCGCAATGGTGGTCAAAAGAGCCGCGTTTTTCCGAAACGCCTTCTCGCTCCGATGCGATTCGAGAAAAACGCCAAAATTGGTTTCGGTGTTTATTTGAACGACAACGACGGAAATGGACTGAGGAGCAGTTTGACTCTCACCCCCGAGGGAACTGGTTGCTATATGAATCCGCACCTTTACCCGGTCATGCTGTTGTCTGAATAAGTGGGGAGGGAGACAGTAAACAGTGAACAGTAAACAGTGAATAGTTGAGGTGGTGGATGGTTGAACATTGAAGTAGAGCGGAGCATCCCTGCCCGCTATCCCCAAACGCCGTGGAACGGTGATATTAGCTATTCGTGGTAATGATTATAGATAAAAGGAATTCAAAATGGTTGAGAAAACAGAATTTAATACTCAGAAGAAAAAATTCAACGACGGACGCGACTGGTTTTTCGAGAAGCGGTTCGGCATGTTCATTCACTGGGGAATATACTCGATTCCCGGATGGCACGAGCAGATGCAGTGGCGCATGGAGGTGCCTAGACTCGAATACGCGAAACTCGCGGAAAAATTCAACCCGACCCGCTTCAATCCCGACGAGTGGCTGGACGCCGCGGAAAGCGCGGGGATGGAGTACGTCACCTTCACCGCGAAGCATCACGACGGATTCTGCCTGTGGAACACGAAAGAGACCGACTACAATGTTATGAACTCGCCATACGGAGAGGACGTCCTCGCGAAACTCGCGGACGCGTGTCATAAGCGTTTCATGCCGTTGTGCGTTTACTATTCGGTTCCGGACTGGTATCATAAAAACTACCCGAATCAGGGGCGGCACCATGAATTGGAGCCGCAAAAGGGAGACGATCCGGACATCGGGAAATACGTAACGTTCGTCAAGGCGCAACTCCGCGAGATTTGCTCGAACTACGGCGAGATCCACGGAATCTGGTGGGACAACAACGTGCCGGAGCACGACGATCCTTCGGTGAACGCGATGATAAGGAAGCTTCAGCCGAAAGCGATAATTAACAACCGCGGATTCGACGACGGTGATTTCGCGACTCCCGAACGCGAGATGCGCGACGCTCATGGAGATGTGAACAGCCCGACGACTCCAGTAGAGGCGTGCGACTCCATCGGCGCCGAAAGCTGGGGATACCGCGAAAACGAGGATTACTACTCAATAGGGCGTTTGACGAATAAAATCGACTACTATCTGGCGCGTGGACACAACTATCTGCTCAACCTCGGCCCCAAAGGCGATGGTTCCATTCCGGAGAAGGCATCCGCGATTCTCGCGGAAATAGGTCGATGGTACGGGAACGTCAAGGAATCGTTTCAAGGTACGGAATTCGTCGTGTCGGAAGACGCGGACGTGGATATTACGCGAAAAGGCGATATTCTCTACGCGCACCTTAACGAGAAAAGAGATAAATCCGGCGTCATTATACAGGGAGTGGATAAGAGTCCGAAGTCGGCGATTGTTATGAATAACGGAAACAAGCTGGAAACAGCGGTGGAGCTGATGCCCTCCAAGTTTCAGAGCGAACCATGCCTGCATATATGGGGTATTCCAATCGATGAACTCTCAAACGAGGCGATCGTCTTGAAACTCTCATAATGTATTTTGCTCAAAATGATTTCCACATCATGATCGCTGATCTTCTTCGTAACTTTCGTGGTAGTGAAAATAGGACAATGGACTTGTTTCCTTCCGTTTCTTTTTGCCATCCGCCTAATAATACGAACGGAGCCCAGTTTTTAAGTGGAGTCTTCTCTTTCAGCATATCTCTTCGCATGGCAGTCAGCGCGTCCGAGGCATTCCGGGTCTCGGCGAAATGGCGATAAAATGAACGCATGGCGTGTTCGGTGGCTTTGTCGTCCACGCTCCAGAGAGTGGCGAGGACTTCGCTCGCTCCGGCGCAGAAGAAGGCGGTGGATAGTCCGATTATATCGTCCCCGTCCGTCATGGAGCCTTTCGCCGATTTGCAGGCGCTTAGAACCACTAGAGGATTTTCCCGCAACCGGAGATTGAATATCTCGGTGGTTTTAAGCATTCCGTCGTTTAGCGAATCCCGCGTCAGAAGCACGAAGGAGTCGAGCGGAGAATATTTATCGAAAAACGCATGGCAGGCCAGGTGAATGACTCCGGCGCGCGGAGCGCTTGTTTTGAAGGATGTTTCCGTCGCCTCGCCGCGTAGAAACGTTTTGGATTTGAAGTATGAAGCCGCTGTTTTCGCCTCTTTTTCGGAATAAGGGAGCGACAGTCCGGTTTCGATGAATGGGTTTCCGAATGAAATAGTATTGTTGGAACGTCTCCGTCTGTCTTTCAATATTTCAAGCAGCGTGGCGCTTGACGCTTGGCGTATTTCGCGGGTTTCGCATAAAAACATCCCTTTTTCGTCTCGTAGGGCGTGAAACGGCATTGAATGCAGCGCGCGATGCGGAATGATTACGATTTTTGGAGTTTTCGCGAGCTTTGCGACTGGGCCCCATAGCGTTTCGTAAAGTTTTCCCTCAAGTTTTGAGCGGGCGCCGAGCGTCGGCGAGGTCAGGAGGCGGCCGCGCCAGGTTTCGACCATTTTTTTGAGTTTCCCGTATTCGATATCCACGCTGGCGAGATGGCTCGCTTTGGAGGTAATCGTCCAAATGTGAAGTTTGTTCGCAGTGGTGAAGTATTCAACCACGGTAACATCTTTTGGCAGTGATTTTTGAAATTCGTCGAGAGATACCGGTTTTTCGCTTATAAACGAATTCAAAGCGACAGGCGGGCTTTTCACGACAATCTCCAAATCCCTGGGCAGACTCGACGTGTTGTCCGCATCGACCAAGGCCAACAAAGAAGTGGCGGCGGTATTGATTTCAGGGATTTTTTTTCGAGCTGTCGGCAACTCGTCTAAACCGTGTGATATTCCAAGTCTTCCTTTTTGGATTTTCTCGGCCAGGAGGTCAAGAAAGGCGCGCGCCCTGCTTTTCTCCATTATCTCGAACGCTTTTCGGATGTCGTTCCCTCGCGTCGCGCAATCGAACGCCGTCTCGTAAGTGGTGAAATAATCTGATGAGTACGCCGACTTGCGCTCCTGCGTGGTTAGACGACGTCTGGCATCCTCCGTGACGCGCATAATCTTTTCGTAGGTGGCCAAAGCCTTATCGTATTTTTCCGCATCGTAATAAGTGTCGGCGAGAAGGGAAAGGAATGTCTCCCGAAGTCGAATCGACAAATCCGCGTTATCTCTGGAAAGATTTTTTTTCAACAACGATATGGCTTGATCGAATTTACCCTTTTTACGCGACAAAAACGCCGCGGCGGCGACGTACGATTCGTCGTCTCCCCATAATTCGGTGGTGGAGCGTAGTTTTTTCAGCGTGGCCTCGGCATTTTTGAACTGTTTCATTTTAGCGTATTTCTTGACCAATCGTCCTTGAGAGTATATCAGACAAGGAAACGCGCCTGCCGCCAAAAGATAGTGACATGATTTCTCGAGCATTCGCGAGGCTTCGTCGTCGTCGTCCGTCAGATTCGCCAAACCGCGAATAATGTCGCCTACTCGGTGTCTGTCGTTGATCATCATTCCCAAGCGCAACGCGTTTTCATACGCGTCTTTTGATTTTTCATTCATACCCACGTTTTTCAACTGCACCGCCAGGTTGTGGTATAATCTCGAACCCTCTCTCAAATTGCCTGTTTTCTCGAATTCGGAGGCGGCCATGGCATCAAATTTCAGCGCGTAGTCGTAAAATTGGTAGTCGGGAAGCAAATAAGCCAAATCAGCGAGG
>JAADHT010000023.1 GCA_013151705.1 Kiritimatiellota bacterium
TTTATGGGATTTGCGGCACTCATTGACAATACCGCCGTTATATGCTAAAGTAGTAATGTCTTTTCGCCCCTTGAAGACGAGTTCTCCTTATATCGCGTAATAGCGGATTCACAGTGGGAACCGCGCTCATAGCGACGTTTTTGATGTTTACGCGCCGCGACTCCTTTTCGTCTAGGGAATTGTAGATATGGTTCACCGTAATGAGAATGTCAGGAGTTTGATGAACATGTTTTCACTTTGCCCCCGCCATCGCCTTGCCATAGTTCCATTTTCGATAACGATGATAACAATTACACTTTCAGTGTTCACCGTATCCGCCGATACTGTTATTCTTGCCGACTTGTCCGACGATGCCCAAAATGGAAACACAACGAAGCTCGTAGAGCATTGCGGTTCCATGCTCTCGGGAGACGCGGACCCGGAATCCTTGGCAAAAGCGTACACGATGCTGGCCATAGCCTACACGCTTCAAGACGCCAGCGACACCCGCGACAAATGCGCTGGTCTCTTGGACCTCCTGCCCGACCTTTTGGCGTCCCCCGCCGTGCCATTGATAACGTTTCTCACCGGAAAGTCGACAAAAGCGGCTATGCGCTCGGAAATGAAAGAGCAACCAGATGATTGGAAAACCACCGCCGCGCTCTGCGAATTGATAGTCGACATCAAATCAGGGGACTTGGCCCAAATCAAAAACTCCCACAAAAACTATAAAGAAAGCGTCCGTCTTGTCAGAGCCACCGACTGGAGCGCCGCTTGGTCCGAAAGAAGTGAAATCTGGAGTGCGTGGTTGCGGAGCGGCAAAGGAAATCCAAAAACGCTGGAAAGACTCATCGCCAAACGAAAGGGAACTTCCTCGCATTCGGTCGTCGCGTCCGGAAACGACGTGGACACCCTACAGAGAATATTGACTTTGTACTTGGACGGAAAAATTGCCGACGCTAATAAATTGGCGTCGGAGAAAAGAGACGGAACCCCGAAAACCTCGCCGTTGCATCCTGTTTTGGACTATTTGGCGGGAAACAAATCGATATCAGCCGAATCACTCTTCAAAGCCACCTCCAAAGATGCCGGATTGTGGGCTCTCGCATCGCTGGCGATGTTCACGGAAGAAATCACGTCGAACGACAAGCCGGACAAAAACAATCTGCTCTATCACCTGAAAAACTTCGCGGCCAACGTGAAGGCGGCGGGAAACGACCCGAGATTGGCATCTTGGAGAAAGGAAGTGCCCAAATGGCGGAAATGGTGTGAAAACGGATTTAAATCGGCTCCGGATCTGCCAATCCTTCTGCGGGCCAGGAGCGTCGACGGCGACGCGAAACTAGCGCCCTCCGCCGCCACTAATCCAAAATTCGACATAACGACTATTTCTCTGGAGGACTTCATCGCGACAAGAGCTCCATACGCCAAACGCCCGAAGCTCGTGGGACTCCAATGCTCCAGACAGATTCTTCAGCGGTATTTCGATACTCTGCCCAAAGAATTGAAGAGAAGCGAGCTCAGACGCTACAAAACGATCAAAAGCGTCAAAGAATACATTATCAGGATTCTCGAACGCAACCCCTATCCAAATGGTTTAATTCTGAAAAGAAGAAGAAAAACAATAAGAATAAGCGGCATTGTAACGATGGCGAACGAGAAATATCTCATCTACCGCAAAAGCAACAAATCAAAACGCTGCTACTGGAAAGATTTGTCGTACAAGCAATACGCCGCTTTTATGAAATACTACGCCGGACAACGATTAAAACTCAAAGGAGGGGTGGGCAAACTCAAACGCTCCGAGATATTGGCGGATGCCTCGGACGACTATCTAGGGCTGGCAATGCTGTACGACTGGCATAAAAAATACAAATCGGCCCTCTACTACGCGCGCAAAGCCATCCAACTCAACAAAAAAAATAAAAACGCGATATCCGCGGCCATGGTTCCTTGACACTGAATCCGAAAAAAAATCTAAAAAAAGATCAAATACGGAACGTCCCGCCGTTCGAGTTGAACGGCGGGACATTAAGTTCTTCCCGTTAGCGTTCGTTAGCGTAAGTTAGTGGTGAACAGTAACCGACATTCAATATTTATCCGCCGCGACGGATTAAATATTCCCCGCGGCTTTGCCGCTTTAGGGATCAGAGTCTCCACAGTCCCATCGACTTGTCTTGATAGCGGCCGCCCCTCAATGTGAAGTTTTCATTGACGATTTCAATCGGCGCCGTAAGGTTGAACGGGTTTTTCTCCAAATTCAGAGGCCGCCAGGCTCCTTGTATCGTTCCGCGGTTGCCCCATGTTTCCGGAAAGGTGGTGGCCATAAGGAACGCCACTCCGGAATTTCTGATGTTTTCGATGGCGGCCGCCGCGTCTTTCAGCGAGAGGTGCACAAGACAGTCGCGGCAGAACACGAGATCGACTTTCGGAAGCGAGTCCGAGCAGATGTCCAGGACGCGGAAATCGATCTCTGGATACTGTCGCTTGTTCTCCTTTACAATCTTAGGGACGATGTCCGCGGCGATAAACGTCTCCAAATCAAGATTCAACGTCCCCATCCAATGAAAATCCCCGCACGGTATGTCGAGCATGGAACGAATGGAGTGTTTCTCCAGTATGCCGGGCAGGACCAATCGGACGCGTTCGGTGCATGGCATCGTCGATCCGTCTCCGGACAGGGTCTCGTCATTCCGCCAGACACCGCGGCGGTGTATGTCGCGGAAAACGCTCCGCCGCGATAAAAACGGATAGAACGGCAGTCCCGCCGCGTATTTCGCGAGATACGCCGCGAACCGCATAGCTTTGCTCAAATTCCGCATTTGCGTTCCTTGGCTCCTTTCCCGAACGGTATTCCTTAGTTTATTGCGACAACCAGCCTGGCAAGTCTCCCCGGACATCTACGAAAAGTGAAAACACAAAACTCCTTTCGCCGCGTTTCACGCCACAAGTAGGACGGTCCTTCCAGGCCGTCATTGTTTCTCGACACTGAGCGCACCGGAGAGATTAACGCGGGGCGAGGCCCGCGACGTCGCCCTGGAAGGAGCGAGTTACTATGCGCTAAAGCGCAATGAATCAACCAATCAATGAATAATCATGCCGAGACGGCGATTATTCGCTTTCAAGCGAGACGCTTGAACCACATTACAACACATAATCGCCGAGCTCGGCGATTATCCAAGTTCGGATATTTTCACTATGCGTTTTTCGCGTTCGGAGGTTTCAGCAGCGAATCCCGCGAGCATCGTTTGATAAGCGTCGCTAGCCGGGTTCTCGGGGGACATTCCCTTCGCCACCAATTCCGCTATTCTAATGTTTTGACCTCTCGTATTGTGTATCCACCGGTTGTCTTCACTTTTGTCATAAGTAACCGTCTCGACAATGGCGCTGTTCATATGCTCGAGTCCGTCGGTGAACTCCCATCTGCGCAGACGACGTCTGAACACGTCCGATTCGATAGCCCCTTTCGTTCCCATAATATGGTATTGCAGGAAATGTCCGTCGTCGGACTGCTTCTCAAGCATCTCGAGCAGCGGGTCGCGGTGATCGCTTTCGCCCAAGTACATCAAAAAGTTCAGATTAGCTGTCGCCCCGTTTTTAAATCTCATGTTGATCTGGTGGTTATCCGGATGATTGAAATATTGAACGACGTTGGGGGAATTCATTGAAAACACCTCCTCGACCTCGTCCAGCATAAACCAGCGTTGGAGATCGATGTAATGCGAGAGTTTCTCGCCGATAAGCGTTCCCGTACTGTTGCTGCGCCAGGTGTTTTTGCCGTGAAACTCGCTGGCGTAGTATCTGCAATGACAGTTGACAGGCGTGCCGATCAGCCCCTCGTCGATCCACCTCCTGGTTTCGGTGTAGATTTTCGAATAATGCAGCTCGAACCCTATCTGCAGGAAACCGCCAGTCTCCTGTTCGGTTTTCATCATCAGCTTCGCCTCTTCCAATGTCTCGCCCATAGGTTTCTCGCACATCACGGCTTTTCCCGCGCGTAAGGCCTTCTCGGTCAGCTCGGCGTGGACCGCGTTTATCGCCGCGATATAGACTAGTTTGATCTTCGGAT
The DNA here is from genome assembly GCA_013151705.1 of Kiritimatiellota bacterium. Lineage (GTDB taxonomy): Bacteria > Verrucomicrobiota > Lentisphaeria > Victivallales > JAADHT01 > JAADHT01. The sequence continues at coordinate 4,049 of JAADHT010000023.1, forward strand.
CATTCAGAATCGAGTCCAGGTCGGAAGTGGCCGGAACCTCAAGTTCTTTCCCTCTAAGCGCCGCTCTCTCCGGATCCGGCTCGTACCCAATGATCCCATCAACGAACGGCGCGTCTTTCGCCGCGTTCACATGAGTTCCGCCCATACCCCCAAGCCCCAATACCGCCACGTCAATTTTCTCGTTCATTTTTCTTTCCTTTATTATATCGCACATGCGTTATGACACGCGCCTGATCCTTGATAATATGGGCCTTATGGGCCGCATGGGCCCTATGTTGGCTCGCTCTGCGAATTCATGATAGAAATTGAGAGATCACCAGAGACGAATGCCCCACACCGTCAACTCCGCTCACAGAAATGACTATGATTGATTTTCGCATAGAAACCATTCACTTTTCACCCTCATTCGCATGACTGACAAGCGTTATTTTTTTGTTTTCTCATCAATTTCGTAAAAGGAGCCCCCGACAGTGACATCCAGAAGGAACCAGCGATTCTTATCCTTTATCTCATACGGAATGTCGGTTTGACAGGGATGCTTGCGAGCCTCCTTTCGGGATTAGCGACATGGCTCCGCCGTCGATGAGCGCTGGATAAAGCTGGGTTCGACAACCACTCTCTCGCCGTTGCTCCTCGAGGCTATCAGCTCCGCCGCGATTTTCGCGATTTTCCGTTCATTTACGGATATTGAGGATAATGGCGGGAATAGCAACTCCGCCCATTTGGTGTCGTACATCCCGACTATCTTAATATCGCGCCCGACCTCCAGTCCTTGTTCGGCGGCAGCTTTATATACTGTTTGGGCTCGATGGTCGGCGAGACAAAAAAAACCGTCGAAACCATTTCTCATAGCGTTTGACACCTTTAAAACGGTCGATCTTTCGGTATTCCTTCCGGATTCATCGACAATCAAAGTGAAACATGTGGCGAAATCCGCGCCGGCGGCGTTGAACGCCGACTCGATTCCATCTATAACACGTGAATCGTGGGAGACTCTACGACTGCCGTTACTCCGCCTTTCCATTTCCGAAAGTGGCTCGAACGTGAGCATCGCGAGTTTCGCGCTTCCAGCCTTCAGTAGATGCTCCGCGGCGAGCTCGCCGACTCGGAGATAGTCGCACGTGACGGAATTCGCTTCAGGAAAATCGATTTCCGACTCGTTATGTATGGCGAACGTCAATCGCTTGAATTCGCTTTTATATTTTTCCAATAGGCGATATGGAACGTGACGCGTTCCCTCGATGACGAGCGCGTCCAATCCCCGCTCCGCTAATCCCGCTATGATTCTCTCCTGCCGCTCGAAGCTTTGAAGACCGAACACTCCTTTCGTGGGAAGCGGGACCAGTTGGTAGTCCCGAGACTCCAACACATCCACAAAAGAATCCGCGAAATTTTGAAACAAGTCTCCGGTCAACGGCATCAGCGCTCCGACGGTCGCGTTCGCGGCAACCGCGGCGACTTCGCTTTTCGCGTCGGGATCCAAAACGTAAATTCCGCTTCCAGCCACTCTTCGAACGCATCCGCGCTCCTCCAGTCCGCGCATGGCGGAGATCACCGTCAAATAACTGACATTGAAGTTTTTGGCCATTTCACGGCAAGACGGCAGTTTTTCCCCCGCGGAATATACTCCCGCCGCCACATCGGCGACTATCCACTCCTGCAACAGCCTATATTTGGCAGTCTTGATTCTCGACACCGTCATACACACACTCCTGTCTGATATGTATCAAAATAAGATTTGAGATTGAAAAGTCAAGTGAGGTATATATCAATTTTCCTGTTTTTTTAGGGCGGGATTTTTTTCGCGATTTTTCGTGAAATCGGCATTGCTTTAACGTTTCCAAGTGATATTGTCCACTTGCAGCCGATAACGGGGCGTTCGCGTAGTCCAAACACAGATGGAAGGCGAGCGACTGAAAGTTCGGAGAACAACATTTTCGACGCGTCATATGAATGCTCGAAAATGCCAAACGACAAAATAGCGCGGACACACAACTCTACGAGAATTGATACTCTCGCTTAGTCCGTTTTTATCTTAGAAACGCTTGAATCTCCTGGAGGTTGAAGCGGGGTTGGACGAATTATGTTTTCGATGAATCTAATTGTGTTTATCGTATCCTGCGCGGCGTTTCTTCCGGCGGTCGATCTCAATCGCCGTCGGCTAATTCACGCGCATTATGAAATGAGCCCGCCGATGGAAAAAGAGGGGGGGCGCTTCCAAAGCGTCCCATTGACGATCGCGACATCGCTCGCCCGTCCCTTCGCCGGTCCGCTGTCATCAACACGCGCGCTCTTGAAAACTTAATTTCGCCCACCCCCATTAAAGGGGTTTGTGGATGGAAGACCAACTGTTTGAATTCGACGGGAACAGCGTCGAATTGAGAAAAAACGAGACGACATGCTCGAAAAACGCTCCGTTGCCCGCCAAGTTGCGTCCGCGTTCATTCGACGAGTACGTCGGCCAGAGACATCTGTTGGCCGAAGGCAAACTTTTGCGACGCGCGGTCGACGCCGACAGGTTTTCATCGATCATCCTGCATGGCCCTCCCGGCACGGGAAAAACATCTCTCGCCGAAATCATCGCCAATATGACCGATTCCGCTTTCATACGCCTTTCCGGCGTGACCTCCACCGTGGCCGACCTGCGCCGCGAAATAGGTTACGCCGCCCAGCGCGAATTGTTCTCAAAACGTCGAACCGTGCTTTTCATCGATGAGATACACAGGTTCAACAAAGCGCAACAGGACGTTCTGCTCCCGGACGTGGAAAGCGGCGTGGTCAGACTCATCGGAGCCACCACCCATAATCCAAATTTCTACGTGATAGGTCCTCTTCTGTCGCGTTCGCTGGTTTTCCAACTCGACCCGCTCTCAATCGAGGATATCCGAAAACTCCTTGAAAACGCCTCGAAGGACCCAAGGGGATTCGGAGACGACTTGAAAATAAATCTAGCGCCGGAAGCGGCGGCGTTCATCGCGGAAACATCCGAGGGAGACGCTAGAAAGGCTTTGAACGCGTTGGAGATAGCTGTGGCGACCACAAAGCCGAACGACGAGAACTCCGTTGACATCACTCTGGAAGCCGCGGAGGAATCCATCCAGCAAAAAATGCTCGATTACGGCGCCGACGGCCATTACGACACCATAAGCGCCTTCATTAAAAGCATGCGCGGCAGCGATCCGGACGCCGCGCTCTACTGGCTCGCCAAAATGCTGCATGCCGGAGAGGACATCCGGTTCGTCGCCAGAAGAATAACCATTTTCGCTTCGGAGGACATCGGAAACGCCGACCCCAGAGCCATAACGGTGGCGACGGACGTTATGCGCGCCGTTGAAATGATCGGTATGCCGGAAGCTAGGATAATATTGGCGCAGGCGACGACGTACTGCGCCACTGCGCCCAAAAGCAACGCCTCGTATCTCGGTATCGACTCGGCCCTCGAGGATGTCCGCGAAAACCGCGTGCTCCCCGTGCCGAAACATCTCCGCGACTCCCATTACGCCGGCGCTGAAAAAATGGGGCACGGCGAAGGCTATCAATATCCACACGACCAAAAAGACGCCTTCGTACCTCAAGAGTATATGGGATCGCCTAAAAAGTATTACTTGCCACGAGAGTCGGGATACGAGATTAAAATAATCGAAAGAATCAAATATTGGGATGAAAGAAGGGAAAACGGCACAAGCGCTTCCGGCGGAAAAAACGCCGGGAACAAGGCTTGAAAATCGAAGTCCGCCTGAAACGGGACCGCGGCGACGGTGTTTTCGAAACGGACTCCGAATCGTGACCGAGTTGAATTCTCGTGAAAAAAAAAATTAGAAAGAAAATGAGACGGCTCGAACGTGAGCAAGCTGCTTCGGGAAAGTATTCCAAAGCGGACGCCGGCATACGCGCCACTTTGGCCGCTCTCGACGCGTTGAGAAACGCGGAACGAGTGGCGGGATACATCCCGATGGGCGGAGAGGTCGATTTGACGCCGCTACTTGCGAATCTCGCGGAAACCGGCGCTATCGTCACTCTGCCGAGATCGACCGGCGAATCAAAAGAAGGGGACGGGACGCGGATTCCGCGTCCCCCACCGCTGGCGTACGTAATGGCCGAGGCCGACGCGGAGATGTTGCGCGGATGGTCGATGAACGACGCTATGCCCCGCGGAGTGTTCGGTATTCCCGAGCCCCCGCGGACGGCCAGAGTGGTTCCCAACAGGGAAGTGGACGTTTGGCTCGTGCCGGCGTTGGCTTTCGATGAACGAGGCAACCGTTTGGGAAGAGGAGGAGGATTCTACGACCGTTTTCTGGCGGAAAACGCCGGATTGAAGATCGGAGTGGGACACGAATATATGATTTTGGATGAATTGCCCTGCGATGATTGGGATCAACGCATGGATTTAATCGTAACGGAAAGGAGACTATTATGGATTTATGGACAAAAGTGATATTCGCTGCCAGCGGAATCGGGTTCGGAATGCTTCTATCTTGGGTTTTTCTGAAAATGTGGAAAACGACAGCCACGACGGAGGCCGCTAGAATCAAGGAGGACGCCCTCAAGGAGGCCGAACACATCAAACGCGAGGCGAAAGTCGCCGCCAAAAGCGAAAAGCTGAAAATCAGAGACGAGGTCGAAGAGGAGCTGAAGCTCAAACGAAGCGAACTACTGAACCAGGAACGACGACTCGGACAACGCGAATCGAACATCGAGAAAAAAGCGGATGCCCTTGAAGCCAGAATGAACGCCATCGAACGCAGAGAGAAAGAGGCCGCCCAAATCAAAGAGAGAATCACCGCCAAGGAAGAGGAGCTTTCAAGAATAATATCAAAACAGGTGGACGAACTCGAGCGGGTAGCTCAACTCGACCGCGAATCCGCCCGCGAATTGATGCTCAAAAAACTGGAAGGCGAACTGGTCAACGAGTCCGGACAGCTTATCAGACGCGTCCAGGAGGAGGCCAAGCAGAAATCCGAACGCGAATGCCAGAAAATAATGGTCTACGCGATGCAACGCTACGCGTCGGAGTGCACCTACGAACGCACCACGGCGACGATTCCCCTGCCCAACGACGAGATGAAGGGACGCATAATCGGACGCGACGGTAGAAACATCAGAGCTCTCGAAGCCGCCACCGGCGTCAATCTTCTAATAGACGACACGCCCGAGGCCGTGGTCATATCCTGCTTCGACCCGATACGCAAGGAAGTCGACGACGAGGCGTTCTCCGCCGGCGAGGCCGCCGTGTTGGAGACCGGCGTGGCGGGAGTGGCTCCACAAATCATAAAACTGATCGGACGTCTCAAGTTCAGATACAGTTTTTCGCAGAACGTACTCAAACACTCCCTCGAAACAGCGTATTTCATGGGAATAATAGCCGGCGAGCTCGGGTTGGACGAGCGCAAAGCCAAACGAATAGGGCTCCTGCACGACCTCGGCAAGGCCGTCGATCACGAAGTCGACGGCTCGCATGCGACGATAGGCGCCGACATACTGAAAAAACACGGAGAGCCGAAGGATGTGATCAACGCCGTGGCGGCGCACCACAACGACGTCGAACCCGAATCGATATACGCGATTCTAGCGAACGTCTGCGACGCCCTCAGCGCCTCGCGTCCGGGAGCGCGGAGCGAAACCACCGAGTTCTACCTCAAACGACTCGAGCAACTTGAAAACATCGCGATGGATTTCTCCGGCGTGGAAACCTGCTACGCCATCCAAGCCGGACGCGAAATCCGAGTCGTCATCAATCCGGAGAAGATCAACGAGGCGAAAGCGAACGTTCTCGCTAGAAACATCTGCGATCGCATCGAAAAAGAGATGAACTATCCGGGGCAAATCAAAGTCTCGGTCATCCGCGAGACCCGATGCGTCGATTACGCCAAGTAAACTCCGACGACGACACGCTCCGCCGCGCGGAGTTGGGCCGGCAAACGCCGTTCCACCCGCGCTCGGAGACCTCGGCGCGCGAGCGGCAGCCAACTCTTGGACACCCGCCCCTCCGCAACTGGCGTCAGCTACGTCGGCGGCGTCCGTCGTGTCCGTTTAGTCCGTGTACCCTTTCAAACGCGTCGATATGAAAAACTACGAATCAGTGAAAAAAAAACTCTTCGAGACCCTCACTCGAAGAATAATGGTGCTCGACGGCGCCATGGGCACGATGATCCAGCGGCGCGGTCTGGAGGAGTCCGACTACCGCGGCGCGAGATTCGCGGACCATCCCGTTCCACTCAAAGGCGACAACGATCTGCTCACTCTGACCCGTCCGGACATCATCAAGAATATCCACCGACTCTATCTGGAGACCGGTGCCGACATCATTGAAACGAATTCCTTCAACTCGAATCTCTTATCGCAGGCCGACTACGGACTGGAATCCATCGTCCGCGAACTGAATATCGAAGCCGCGAAACTCGCGGTCGAAGCCGTCGCGGAATTCGCGGAGAGACATCCGGACGAACCCCGTCGATTCATCGCGGGAACCATAGGACCGACCGGCAAGACCTGCTCCATCTCCCCCGACGTGAACAATCCCGGCGCCCGCTCCGTCTCGTTCGACGAAATGGCCGCCGACTACAAAACCGCCGCCATGGCTCTGGTCGAGGGCGGAGTTGACATACTCCTGATCGAAACCGTTTTCGACACGCTCAACTGCAAAGCCGCGATTCTCGCGATAACCGAATGCTCGGAGGAACTTGGACAACCCGTTCCGGTCATGATATCCGGCACTATCGCCGACGCTAGCGGCAGAACGCTCTCAGGTCAAACAGTATCGGCGTTTCTCACTTCGGTGTCGCACTGCGAGAATCTCTTGAGCGTGGGACTCAACTGCTCGCTCGGCGCCGAGGGATTGCGCCCCCACGTCGAGGAACTGGCGGAAAACTCCCCGTTCCACCTTAGCGTCCACCCCAACGCCGGACTGCCGAACGAATTCGGCGAATACACCCAGACACCCGCGGAAATGGCGGCTGTTATCGCGAGTTTCGCGGAAAACGGCCTCCTGAATATCATCGGAGGATGTTGCGGGACGACTCCGGAACACATTGCGGAAATCGCGGTCGCCGTTCGAAATATGGAGCCGAGAACTCCTCCTCCGCCAACCCATTCCAGATTCAGCGGACTCGAAATGCTGGAGATTCGTCCGGAAAACAACTTCGTCAACATCGGAGAGCGGACGAACGTCGCCGGCTCGAGGAAGTTCCTCCGCCTGATTAAAGAGGAAAATTTCGAGGAGGCGGTAGAGATCGCCTCGCACCAGGTCGAGAACGGCGCCCAGATAATCGACGTCAACATGGACGACGGAATGCTGGACGGCGTCGAGGTTATGACGAAATTCATAAATCTAATCGCGTCCGAACCGGATATCTCCCGCGTTCCCGTGATGATAGACTCCTCAAAATTCGAAATAGGGATGGCGGGACTCAAATGCCTCCAGGGAAAAGGCATCGTCAATTCCATCAGTCTGAAAGAGGGTGAGGAAAAGTTCGTTCAAAACGCTGAAATGGTCAGAAAACTCGGAGCCGCCGCGCTCGTGATGGCGTTCGACGAGGAGGGACAGGCCGATACGGTCGAGCGCAGACTGGCGATATGCTCCAGATCCTACGACATCCTTGTGAACAAGCTGGGGTTTTCACCGCATGACGTAATAATGGATTTGAACATCTTCGCCATCGCCACAGGAATGCCGGAGCACAACGCGTACGCCGCCGATTTCATAAACGCCATACCGCTAGTCAAAAAAGCGTGCCCCGGCGTCCTGGTCAGCGGAGGCGTCAGCAACGTGTCGTTCTCCTTCCGAGGCAACAACGCCGTCAGGGAGATGATACACTCGGTCTTCCTCTACCACGCCATCAACAACGGAATGGATATGGGAATAGTCAATCCCGGTCAACTCGCCGTCTACGACGAGATCCCCCGCGATATCCGCGATATCGTCGAGGACGCGGTATTGAACCGCCGTCCGGACGCCTCGGACCGTCTGCTCGAAGCCGCCGAGAACGTGCGGGACGCCAAAACGAAGGAGGCTGAGAATCCGGAATGGAGAAGCGGCCCCGTGGAGGAGAGAATCGCCCATGCGATGATAAAAGGCGTTCTGGAGTTCATCGAAACCGATGTGGAGGAGTCCCGTTTGACTATGGAAGCGCCGGTGCGGATCATAGAAGGGCCGCTGATGGATGGAATGTCCCGTGTCGGCAAGCTCTTCGGCGAAGGAAAAATGTTCCTCCCGCAAGTCGTGAAAAGCGCTCGGGTGATGAAAAAGGCGGTCGATTACCTGATGCCCTTCATCGAGGCCGAACGCGAAAAAAACGGG
>JAADHT010000301.1 GCA_013151705.1 Kiritimatiellota bacterium
GCTTTTCCTGAACAACTTTCCCAAACACATGATGAAAATGTCAAAAAATTTCGATTTAGACAAGTAATCCCCAACCGAAAAGGATTCGATTCAATTGCCGGACCTTTGTCATGGTTGCTGGAGTCCAGGTTATGTATCCGAAACCGTATTGCCAATAGAGCGGAACATCACGACTATTCCTGTCTACTTGTAGTTACAAATTGCCTCATGCATATAAAGACTCAACCTGAATTCAACCCCTGACATCGACGATGGCTCCCTCGAACAAGTCCAGCACCTCTTGCACGAACGGGTTTTTATCAGCGCGGGCTTTTATCTCTTCTTTCACAGTGTCGTCATTGACGGGAATTCCATGAGGCGAAGCAACGCCTTTGGTTTTAATTATCTCCAGAGAGGTCGCCTCGCCGATCACTCTTTTCAAACAAGTCTCCAAAAGGGGTTTCTCCTTCAGCAAAGCGGCAATATGCACCGCCTCGAACTCGTCGTCAAACGCAACTGAAAGTATCCCGTTCGCGAAGGATTTCGGTTTCCCCTCCTTCATATACGCCTTCAACAACGGTTGGGCGCATTTCTCCATTTCCAATGTCAGCGCATGCCAAATAGAGATTGGCGATTCCATTTTGGGCGGCGATGCCGACGGAGACGCGACGGGTGCTTGAGACACAGGATTCGTCAAAAGGATAGGGTTGTTTTCCGTATCGGGTTTCCGCATGTTTGGAACTGGTGAAGTTTGAGATGTGGATGATTGTTGAACTGGCGCTCCCCGTTGTTCAGACGCTGGCGAAAGCGGAGTAGCGATTTCAGCTGGAGTCTTGGAGGGCGTGGGAGGCGTATCGTTCCGCTGATTCCGATCTTCGACAGTCGTTGCGGTGTTGAGATTATTCGGGGTCGATTGTTGTTGGCTGGGAGCTTCCGTTTGGAGAGTCCCAGTCGCGGATAAGGCTGGAGGTGTCTGCGGCTGTGCTGGCGCGGAATACGCGGGTCGTTCGTCTGCTATCGTCGATGACGGCTGGAGGGGCGTTTTTGGGGGAGGCGTGGGCCAATTATCCGCGGTTGACGGAGCGGCCGCCGGGGGCGGCGCTGGGGCTGGCGTTGGCGGCGTGGCCGATGGAGCGATCTCGTTTTTTTCGTTTCGTTCGCTTGGAGAGGAGGGTTGGGATGGTGGCTCGGAACTTGGGGCTGAATCGGGAGTCGGAGTTTGATCGGGTTGACGAGGCGTTTCCGCGAGTCCGGCCGCTGGAGGAATTTTCTCCAAATTTTTCAGATCTCCGGCTCCGCGGATTTGGTTGAGCCTCGCTATCAAATCCGCTATTTCAACGGCATGGGTGACCCTCATCGCTTTCAGAAGAATCGTTTCGAGAAACACCTGTTTATTCAAAGCGTTGTGGAGCATCGATCCGACCGGGGAAAGTTGTTCGAGCATTTTATGCACGGTGTCGGCGTTGGAGGCCGCCCCCACTTTTTTGTACATCGCTATCATGTCGTCGCCGGTCTCCAATACGATCTCGGGATCCGGCATCAACATACAAATATGCACTCCTCTCAGAAAACCGAGGATATCGTCGAACAGCTTTTCCAGATTCTTTCCATGAGAGGCTATTTTGTGGATGGAGGCTATCACGGAACGCCGATCGTCCCTTAAAATGGAAGTGAGCAGGTTTTCCATCTCCGCCACACCGGTCAAACCGAAAACGGACAGAGTCTGCTCTTCGGTTATCTCTCCTTTGTCCATGGCTGAAAAGGCTATCATTTGGTCGAGCAACGACTGGGCGTCGCGCATTCCGCCGTCCGCGGCTCTCGCGATGACCTCCAAGGCGCCGTTGGAGACGGAGACGCCTTCGGCGACCGCTATTTTCCTCAATTGATCGACGATGAGTTTGAATGTGATTCTGCGCAGATCGAATCTCTGGCACCGCGAGACCACGGTTGGCAGCACTTTGTGCGCCTCGGTGGTGGCGAAGAGGAATTTCGCATGCGGCGGCGGCTCCTCAATCGTTTTGAGCAACGCGTTCCAAGCGCTGGCGGAAAGCATATGCACTTCGTCTATGATGTACACTTTGTAACGAGATCGGACCGGAGCGTAAAGCACCTCGTCGCAGACCGCCCGCATGCTGTCCACCGAATTGTTGCTGGCTCCGTCTATCTCGATCAGATCAATGCAATTTCCATCCGCTATGGACTTGCAGGAATCGCACTCGCAGCAAGGCTCGTCTATGGGCGCCCGCTCGCAATTCATCGCTTTCGCGAAAATTCTGGCTATGGTCGTTTTTCCTATTCCACGTGGTCCCACGAAAAGATACGCATGCGCCAATGTCGCTTGAAGCAGTTCGCTTTGCAGGGTTTTCGTTATTTGGCTTTGGCCGACGACATCCGCGAATTTCTGCGGCCGCCATTTTCTCGCTATCACTTCGTACGCCATAAAGTCGCATCTCCGGATGGATGAAGCCATCGCCGGCCCCCAGAAAAACCGCGGCGCTCGAATTCATCGCTTTGAGCTGCTTGGTTCCCCATCTGACTCGGTAAGCGCGATTTCGACGCACGGACTCCAAAGACCGGCGACGACACAAGAACCGTTCCCAACGCATCTTGTTTCCGCGGGAATCGCGGTGGCGAGGATTGGAAAACGGAGACAATCGGGAACAATATCAGCGTTTGACGTTCTGTCAATAGAGATTGTCGAACATAATCCACGGAAAATGCCATTTATTTTGATCAAAAGTGTTTTCCATTTTCAAAAAGCTCCTTGCATCATCGGCCAGGCGATATAAGTTTGCAACCGGAATCAGTACCTCATGCGCTCGCGACACGGTTCGCTCAGACTTTTGCGACCGGCTCATTAATGTGGATAATATATGGAAATACGGGAACTCAACGAGAAACTCGAGCAATACTTGTTGGAGATAATCAACGAGCGTCGCTACGGCACCGCCGACATGCTCTTCAGAGCTTTTCTTTTCGCTCTCTCCAGGGTGTACCGCAGGGCGGTGCAGTTTCGGCACTGGATCTATGATAAAAGGGTGTTCAGAAACAAGGCTTTGGGATGTCTGGTGGTGAGCATAGGCAATCTCACCTGCGGAGGCACCGGCAAGACGCCCGTGGTCGAGGTTTTCGCTAAAACCTTGAGTCAGAAAGGACGACGCGTCGCCATCCTGAGCAGGGGATATCGCAGCAAGGACAGAACTTTTCTGGAAAAACTCAACTCAATTTTCTTCTCGAAAAGACACGAGGTGCCTCCCCGCATTGTTTCAGACGGGAAAAATCTGCTTTTGAATTCCGATTCCGCGGGAGACGAGCCTTACATGCTGGCTTCCAACCTGAAAAACGTTCTGGTTCTAGTTGACAAGGACAGGGTTAAAGCCGGGTTGCATGCCATTTCCGAATTCGAGGCCGACACGCTTATTTTGGACGACGGCTTCCAATATTTGAGTTTGAAGCCTAGATTGAACATCGTGCTGGTCGATTCGACCCAACCTTTCCATAATCACCATGTTCTGCCCAGAGGTTTGCTTCGAGAGCCCATCAAAAACATCCGTCGAGCGGATTACATTTTCCTGACGAAGTCCAACGGAGGCAGACATCTCAGACACCTGAAAACGTTTCTACGCCGTCATAATCGTAGAGCCGAAATTATAGAATGCTGCCATGATCCCAAGTATCTTGAAAACATATACAAGAAAGGGGAGCACCTTGAATTAGACGCTTTGAAAGACAAGAAGATCGCCGCTTTGAGCGGGATAGCCAATCCCGACAGTTTCGAGGAGTTTCTTCGCAGATTCGGCTCGGAAATAGTCCATTCCGCGAAGTTCGCGGATCACCACAGATACTCCCAGCAGGAGATAATAGATTTCATCAACGAGGCCAAAGCCCGGGGCGCCGAAATGATAATCACCACCGAGAAGGACGCCGTCAGACTGCCTCGGCTGGACCGCGTCGATATTCCAACATACTTCATGAGGGTCGAGATTGGAATAATAAGCGGACAGGAAAACTTCGACCAATGCATCTCCCGTCTATGCTTTCTCTGACGCCCCCGAGGTTTATGCGCCGCGGCGGATTGAAAATTCAACCAAGCTACTTAGCTTTGGAGTTTCCGGGGTCGATGTCGGTGGGACAGTCGGTTAAAATCTCGCATCCGTTTTCCCGAATGACGACGATATCCTCCAGTCGTATGCCGCCCCATTCCGGATAGTACAGACCCGGTTCCACGGTAACGACGTTTCCAACTTCGAGCGGCCGCGAATTTCGCGGTGAAAGAGAGGGCTCTTCGTGGATATTCAGTCCCAAACCGTGCCCGAGTCCATGAAAAAAACCGCGGTGCGTTCCGTTTTCGTTCGTGGTCTCGAATCCAAACGATATTAGTATTTGGTCGGCGCGTTCATGGACTTCCGAGGGAACAGCGCCCGCTTTGAGTAGTTTTATCGCTTCGTTCCGAGCTTGCCGAACCGCGTTGTAAGCCTTCACTGCGATATCGCTCGGAGTCCCTATAACGAAAGTTCTTGTCAAATCTCCGTGGTATTCGTCAGGTCCCTTCGGGAAAATATCGATAACGATCGTCTCGCCCGATCGCAAAGGACCGGCCCCGGCGTTGTGCGGTTCCGACGCTTGAACACCACAGGAGACAATGGTATCCGTCGCATGTCCGCCGTGACGCAATACCTCTATGTCAATAATGGATCTTATTATCTCGGAGGTCAAAACCATCTCGTCCAGAACGAGAGTTCCGTCGTCCGCGATTTTCGCGGAGTCCAACGCCTCGACCGCCGCCGCCATGCCTTCCTCCGCCAGACGCTGCGCTTGAATGATTCTAATTATCTCATCATCGGATTTTGTTTGGCGTTCGGGAAAGAACGGCTTGTCGGCGCAGATCAAGGAGATGCCCGCCTTTTCGAGTATTCTAGCCTCGCGAAGCGGAAAATCGGAAGGCACTCTCCATTGCAGATCCGCGAATTTCGCGGTTAGCGCCAATAAAATGTCCTTCCAAGACGGAATTTTCCCATCATAGGCCGCGATTTCAGCCATATCGTAAACTTTCAAGTCCGATTTCACTTCGGAAACGGCGCGGCCACGCTCCAGTTTCGAGACGATGACCGCTTTTTCAGTCAGGGTGGCGTAGTATATGAACGGGTCGGGCGAGCGGAATCCACTCGCATACGCGATATCCGCGTTTTTATCGCTCGAAGCAAATATCAAAGTGCCTGTCTCGTTTTTCATGGTTGGTCCGGAAAAGTATTTTTTAAATAGGCACTGTTCGAACAGCCTCTAAATAGACCCTATTCGAAAAGGTATCACAGCCATGCTGACGCGGACGAGCGCCGGATATCTCGGTTGTTCTTCCGAGCCGGTTGCAAAAGTCTGAGCGAACCGTGTTGCGAGCGCATGAGGCGCGACCCGAAGGGCGGCAACCCCTTATGGTGGCAGGCGCCTTGTCCAAAGGGAGCAGTTCGGCCGCTTGGCACGCAATTCCCTTTTTCACCTCGCAAGTGACCACGCCTGGAAGCCACTCGGACGCTTCAGCGCATAGTTTGTCGTCGCCCGAGGTCATAATGGTTGGAACTCCATATTCGGCGGCGATGGCGGAATCGAACCCGAACCCACTACCTGATATACCGCCGACACCCTCCATATCGACGAAAATGTAGATTTTCATTCAGGTTCTTCCTTTGAGCCAAGTGGCTTCTTTGTCAAAAGCAGGGGAAACACGATGTCGCTGGTGCAACAAGGAACCCAAACCGCCAAAAATAGAAATATTGGGATCAATACCATAGTCGTCATCGAGATGTCTTGTCCCAAGGCCATTATCATGTGAAAAAGGGAGGCCCAAGTGCTCAACCAGACATGTATGGCATGGGGAAATTTCGTCGTGGGATAAACCCAGGCTATCGCGATTCCCAGAAACGCGAGAGGGTTTACCACCGCCCAGTGCTCGATAAAACCGATATGCACTCCCCTATGTGGAAGATTCATCATCCATTCGCCGGCAAACGGAATGACGCAATCGCTCAAGGTCGCTATGCCTATGGAACCCACGTAGCCCACCACGATCATTTTCCATATGGAGGTTTTGTTGTGGAGTTTGTACATTCCGGCGGTAACTAGCGCGCTGCAAAGCACATGAACGGGATGAAGCACTTCGAAAAGCGGTGCGGCGCTGGACTGCCAGCCCGCTAAAACAACCAGCAGCAATATGACGATCCCGCTCAAGCTGCCCAAAATGGTGTAGGGAGCATGCTCTTTCAACTCTTTCAGCGTCGTTGTGAGATTGCTTATCATAATAATTCACGTTCCGTGTTGGCAAGCGAATGGGAGGGATCAGATTGAATACAGCATCTCTCCGTCCAGCCGGCTTGTCTTTTTATCCGTTGTCAACCTTATGACGCAGGAACAATACATGCGTCATATTTCAATTTCAAGCGCATTGTCATATTTTTCATAAACATACTCCGCGGGGCTGAAACTTTGATCTTCGAGATTGCGACACACTCATTTCCGGGATGCTGATAGACGCCGAATGGAAATGAGTCCATCACAATTAAGAAAAGAATGCTCCGATTCTCCATTTGATTTTAGCGGTGTTTGCTCTAGAGTACTCAACGGATTGGAAATATGATTCCGCATTCGTTCTCGGGGAAGCATCTTGGCATTACAGCGAGGAAAACTCGCTGACTGTAAACTTTGCCCGATTCACCTGAGACCGGAATCGGGAAACGTTTGCTTGGAGTGAATATGTTATCTTTGAAAACTGAAACGTTGTATACCGGCACCAAGATTTCACATAATGTGCATGTCAATATCAAAGACGCGGTCGTGGATTCGATTTCAAAACGGCCCAAGGGGAAATTGGCTGGCGAATTTCACACACTGACACCGGCGTTTGTCGATCCGCATTGCCACATCGGGATGTTCAGAGCGGGAGAGCCGTCCGCTGAAGCGGACGTCAATGACGAAATGGACTCCATTCTTCCTCTCGCCGACGCTCTCGACGGAGTTCAGATGGACGATCCCGCTTTTTCCGACAGCGTTTCAGCGGGAGTGCTCTATTCCTGCGTGCTGCCCGGAAGCGCCAACATAATAGGTGGAATGTCCGCTGTCATCAGAAACTACGCCTACAACACGACGGAGGCCTTGATTACCCGCGCTGGCCTCAAAGCGGCCTTTGGATACAACACCTCCAGTCCCACTTCCCAAAAACGCGAGGGTAGAAGAGCCAGCACGAGAATGGGGTGCCTGGCCCTGTTTAGATCAGAGTTGGCGAAGGTGGCCGCGGTGAAAAAGAAAAGCTCTCTCACCCTTGAGCAAAAGGTGTTGAGAAAAATCTTGAACGGCGAAATGACTTTGCGGTGTCATGTCCACAAGTCGGATGACATCGCCGCCGTCTTGCGCGTCGCCGATGAGTTTTCTCTGAAAATCACCATTGAACACGCTTGTAACGTAACTGACATAAGAACATTCAATGATTTGGCGCGACGAGGCATTCCCGTCATCTACGGCCCTGTCGAAGGAATAGGCCCAAAGACGGAACTTCGCGACATGAATCTCAGAAATATCAGAAATCTGCTTCTCAGCGGAGTGGAATTTGGAATCATGACCGACCACGACGTGAACCCGCAGAGCAATTTGTTTTATTTGACCAGGCATTTTACGCGCCACGGCCTTTCGAAAGAGCAAGCGATGGAAAAGGTGACGCGAGTCAACGCGGCCATGATCGGAATCGACGATGTCGCGGGAACCGTGGAACGCGGCAAATGGGCTAGTCTGGTATGCTGGAACGGCGACCCTTTCAGCATGCTCTCATATCCAACCAAAGTCTATGGGGAGGGAAAACTCCTCTACGAATCGGAATAGAGCGAAGTCCGCGCCTCATGCGCTCGCGACACGGTTCGCTCAGACTTTTGCAACTGGCTCAATAATTCAAAAAAACAGGAATTGGGGCTTGCAATTCTTTTTAACCGCGTTATGCTACTTATCATTCTTGTGGATTTTTGAAACCAAAGAGGTGTGAATATGGCTGACAACGAAAATGCGGAAGCGGCAGACGCGCAAACGAACAAGCCGGTTGGTGAAGATGATCAAACTGCGAAGATTCCGCGTCCAGGGCAAACCTCCGATGATGGAAAAGTAGTCTTGAACTCAAGTACCGACTCCACTATCAAACCATCAGACGCGACACGCATAGCTCCCGCGATTCCGCAAGTCGGAAGCGAGAACAAACCACCAGTTTCTCCGACAGCGAAACCCGTGTCGGCGAAAACCATCAAACTAAAACCTGTATCCGACGCGGTGCCGGACGAAGATCGGGATGTTGGAGAGACGATCTCTGTGGATCGGAAAGATTTGGAATCGGAAGCCTCTCCGCAGGTTGCCGCGCCCGAGGCCGCCCCCATCGCGAAACCCACGAAATCAAAAACGATAAAACTCAAACCGTTGAAGCCAACCTCTTCGATAGCGGCTGACAACGAACTTGGGGATACCCTGTCATTGGACAAAGATTCCTTGTCGGATATTCCGGCGGACTCTTTGAAATCCAGCGCGTCGGCGCGGGAAGCGGACAGTGAAGATGAAGAAGCTACGATAAAGATACAAAAACCTTCATCCAGCAAAAAACCATCGCATCCTGTTCCCAATATGCCTGGAGGTAAGGAAACGATCAAATTGCGTCCATCAAACAACACGCCCCCGCCTCCATCGGCGCCTACGGTCAATTTGCAGGATCCCGCGCAAGCGCCTCAAGTCGAAGGCAAAAGAACCATCAAACTGGTTCCCAAAAAGGCGACGGAGGACGATGCGACCCAAAAGACTCCCAAACCACCCGGGCCTTCGGATCCGACCGTGAATCTCAAAGAAGTCGTCGAGACTCCGGCGGCTTCGCCTCCGTCTCCATCCGCACCAACGATGAAAATGCCAGCGGATGGTGAAAAAGCCCCGGCGAAACCCTCAGCTAAGCGCACTCTTAAACTGAAATCCGCCGCGTCATCAGCGCCAGCCGCGCCTTCCCCGGCGGACGATGCCACGGCTACGGATACCGGCGTTCCAGCTATGTCCGATTCTTCGAAAGCTCCGTCGTCAATTGAGGTTATGGACACCGGAGGCGAACCCAATATTATTTTCACGCTGGTAGCGCTTGTTTCGCTTGGCCTCCTCGCTTATTTCACGTATCTGGCGGGAACGCAGCTGATGGCGCTGAACGGTTAAGTCTAATTTACGCAGTTGAAAAATAAAAAAGAACGACGGTCTTCCGTCGTTCCTTTTTACCATTCCCATTTGCATTCCCCTAAACGTCCATCTTCGCGTTCGGGAAGATTCTTGACAATGGAATGGATGTTTTCGCCGGCCATCAACTTGGAAATCAATTCCGCGGATCTCGGCCCAACGCCTTTTATCCTAGCCAGCTCGGTTTGTGCCAAACCAGACAAATCACCTTGATGCTCAATCAGGGGGATTATTGATTTCTCAAGAGCGTTGAATAGAGTCGCGTTGACGTCGCGGAGCGCGATCTGTAGTTTTCCGACCTTGGCGATTATCTCGTCGTTGCTCATAACACTTTGTCCTGTCGTATGTTAAATTGGTCGCACGGCTTTAGCCTGTATGTTGCATGACCAGCGCGGCGCGGATGCGAAGCGATTAAGGCAGGTTAGAGCAAGGCGTTCTCCATGGTCGAAACCACGTATTGACGCTGTTCTTTGGTGGACTCGGGGTATATCGGCAACGCGATTATGCGATCAGCGACACTTTCGCTTACGGGACAATCGCCTGGTTTACAGCCCAAATGCGCGAAACATTCCTGCAGATGCAAGGGAACCGGATAGTACACGTCGACACCGATGCCGGCATCCAGAAGGACCTGCTTAACGCCATTTCTCGTACCCTTCGGCAACAAAACGCAGAATTGGTTGTATATGTGTCTCGTACTATGCTCGGCTTTCAAAGGCATAGTGACTTCGCCCGAGATTTTCGAATCCGCGAACAAGGCGCGGTATTCAGCGGCGTTGCGTTGCCGGGCGGCGCTCCACGAATCGAGATGCTTGAGCTTTATGGACAGAATGACGGCTTGCAACGCGTCAAGTCTGAAATTGCCGCCGATATACTTGTGGTAGTACTTCGGTTTCGCCCCATGATTGCGGAACACTTTCAGCAATTCGTATTTCTTCTCTGAGTTGGTGGTTACAATTCCACCGTCGCCGAAAGCCCCGAGATTCTTACTGGGAAAAAACGAGAAGCAACCGTAATCGCCGAAACCGCCGGCCCGGCCCCCCTCGTACTCGGCTCCAATGGCTTGCGCGCCGTTTTCAATCACAACCAACCCGCCGTGCTTCGCCGCGATTTTGTTGATCGCATCCATATCAGCGCACTGTCCATAGAGGTGAACCGGAATGATCGCTTTGGTTTTAGCGGTGATTTTCTCTTCCACCAAATCAGCGTTTATATTGAAAGTGCCAGGATCGATGTCAACGAAAACCGGAGTGGCGCCTACCCTCGCGATCGCTCCGCCGGTGGCGAAAAAAGTGAAAGGTGAGGTTATAACCTCGTCTCCGGCTCCTATTCCCTCCACCATTAGCGAAATCAAAAGCGCGTCGGAACCGGAAGAGACGCCGCAGGCGAAAGTGGTGCAACAGTATTCAGCGACCTCGCATTCGAGTCGCTCGACATTCTCGCCTAAAATGAAATATTGCGAATCGCATAATTTTTCAATGGCGGGCAGTATTTCAGCTTTAAGGTCGGCGTATTGGGCTTTCAAATCCAGCAACGGCACTTTCATAGTGTTTTCCAATTTGTGAATGTTGATGGTTGTCTACGGACACTGTGTGAAATAATGTTTCATTCCGCGTCAAACGGATTTCGCTATTTCTTTTCAATAGCTGAAATTTTCACTTTCGTCAATTCCTGACGATGACCGTGCTTCTTTCTATAGCCTTTGCGACGTTTCATTTTGAAAGCCGTGAGTTTTTTACCTCTGAAATGCTCTAGTATTTCACCTTTCACCGTCGCCGACGCCAGCAATGGAGTGCCGCATTCTATATCGGCGCCGTCGCCGACCGCCAAGACTTCGTCGAAAACGACTTCGGCGCCAACATCGCCGGAAACCCTTTCGATCTCGATTTCAGTCTGCTCATTGACCCTGTATTGTTTTCCGCCTGTGGCAATAACCGCATACATTATCTGTTTCTCCTCTGTTCTACGTAATGAATATTCCAACGATCCAGCAAAAAGACTCCGAATATATCCCCGTCCTCATCAAAGACAACCCATCCAATGCGATTTGTTCGATTTTTTTGGAATTGCCTCGAAACAGAACATTCGACATCGGATTATCAACCCGACGCCAAATTGTTTTGACATGGCCGTCAAGTTGCTAACGGTATACTTGATGTCAAACATAAAATTGTCGGGATAATACGATTTAGTATATAAAAAACGCTACGGGCTTACCTTTCCAATTAACCACCGGATAGTTCCAGTGCCACAGCGATCCGTTTTCCTTGTTTATTGCATTTCGAACGATTACTGCTATTTTCATGCGCGGCGAGCGTCGCGCATGCGCGCAACGGCGATGGCGACTACTTGCCACGTACGGCGGAAAGCGCCTCTTTCAGTATTATGGGATAACTATGCCAGGGTCTTTCTTTGCCACGAATTCGCTCTCTACGTACTTCAGGCCCTTGCTCCTGGACAATGGGACGAATGAACTTGGCAGGCCGGGCTCCCCGGTAAACAATAACAAAATGGGAATTTCGCTTATGAGCGTGAAAAAAACAGCGGACGAGCATTCGAAAACAGGTTTGTCCATTGTCGTTCCGGCG
>JAADHT010000282.1 GCA_013151705.1 Kiritimatiellota bacterium
TGTGTTGTTGTTGATATTTCTGCTTTTCAGGGTGGCGGCGGGTGATCCGGCGCGGGCGGTTTTGGGCAAAAATCCATCTCCGAAAGAGGTTGAGGAGATGAGGCTTTCGCTCTCCTCGTCGAAGCCTTTGTTTTGGGGATATTGGCGAACAACGGAGATATTCTCCTCAGCGGATTTCGAGAACCCGGCCACCCCCAAAGGCGTACGCGTCTTCGGGCGGGCGGTCCGAACGGAGGATGGATTGAAAATGAAGGAGGGAGGCGCGGTGTCTTTCGCGCGCAATTTCGACGACGACTCGGCCGAGCTGCGCATGACCGTCGTCGCCAGCGGGAAAATAACGATTTCGGCTTTGAGCGAAACGGGACGGATTCTTTCACGCGAATCCCGCGAATCCGATTCCCCGCGGACGTTCGCCATCGACTTCGCATCTCCACCCGCGGTTATAAAAACGGCTCTTGATCCAAAGTCGGTTGTCGAAAGAGTTTCATTCCAGCGTCGTCAAAAATCGCCGTTCGACTCCCAATTCGCGGCGGCCATCAAAGAAATAGTCTCTTTCTCAAGGGATTTTCCGTATGTCAGGTTTTTGAGTTTCGGACGCACTCTCATAACACGGGAACCAGTGTCGGGCGTTCTTCGACGCGGAATTCTGCCGTCGTTGTCGTTGATGATTCCGATTTTCGTCGGAGAACTGTTTTTAGGAGTCAGCCTGGCTTTGATCGCCACCGCCTTCCGAAATCGCTGGCCGGATAAATTGATACTGCTTGGCTCGATCACCGGAATGAGCGTGAGTTACGTCGTTCTTTTGATTCTCGGACAATGGTTTCTGGGATACTATTTCAACTGGTTCCCGGTATGGGGCTACGGGTCGCTGAAATATTTAGCGCTGCCGGTGTTAATAGGTGTCGTCAGCGGGCTCGGCGGCGGCGTGAGGTTCTACAGGACGATTTTCATCGACGAGCTGGGACGCGAGTATCTGCGGACGGCGGAAGCGAAGGGGTGTGGAGCGGCGAGGATATATTTTCACCATTTGCTGCGCAACGCGGCCGTGCCGTTGATCGCGCGGGTCAGCGCCATACTGCCTTTCCTTTTCACGGGGAGTCTGTTGCTCGAAAGTTTTTTCGGCATCCCGGGGTTGGGATACGCCGGCATAAACGCTCTCAGAAACTCCGATCTTCAAATGGTCAAAGCACTTGTGATTCTCACGGCCCTCATTTTCGTGGCGATGAATCTCCTGGCGGACATCACCTACGCTTGGGCCGATCCGCGTATGCGCCTCAAATGAGCGTCAGAGTCCCGCGGAAATCGCGGAGTGGCTTAATTTATCTAATATTTATTTCTGTTTTATATGTGTGGGTCGCATTAAATGACTTTTTCGTTTGCAATAGGGCGTGGAGCGAGATAGTTTACCAACTGTTCGAAAACGCGTCGCGGTAATACGCGTTGGTTTCGGACTCGCGAGGCTGCGAAATCTTTTCGAGTAAGGGTTGCCTGAGTTATGAATCGTATTCATACGTAGCATACCAGGCCCCAGGATTACAGGGAGCCGAAAATGAGTGAAAACGAAAACGTCAACGAAAACAGCGAGAATAAACCGTTGGAGAATGGCGCTGGCGCGATAAGCGAGGATATGGATATCCAGCAGGAAAACCACGCACCGTCTTATGAAGAGATGATGGCCGCGAAGAGATTGACGTTCGCGGATGTCAAACAACATATTTCAGGCCCGATGGTCTCCATCGTGTTTCACGTTCTCGCATTGACCTTTTTGAGTTCCATCATTGTGTTCGAGGCGCCTAAAGAGGGAAGAGACATTGTCGTCAAAGAGGTTCAGGTGGACATCAAAGAGCTGGAGAAGATTCCCGAGCCGCCCGAGCCGGAGGACTTGGAGGTCCAAGACGATGTCGAGATTGAAAGGCCCGACGTGGTCCCTGACGATGTGCAGGTGAAGGTCGACGATGTCCAGGTCGCCGATGTGAGCGTTGACATCCAAATGCCGGATGTGTTGACGGTGGCCCCCACGAACTCCGCTTTGGTGATGCCCACTCTTTTAAGTTCCCGATCCGGGAAAGCCAAAAAAAGAGCGTTGAAACGCTATGGCGGTAGCATACACACGGAAAAAGCCGTTTCAAACGGACTGAAATGGTTGGCCGAGCATCAGAACAAAGATGGATCCTGGGGGACCTTCGCGCAGTCCCAGTACGCGTTCACCGCTCTCGCCACCTTGGCGTTTCTCGCGCATGGCGACACTCCCGTTTCGGAAAAATATGGTCTCGTGTTACAAAAATCCATAACTAAACTGGTCGAATGGGCTAAAAGGTACCGTTTCGTGGGGCCGGGCTATGCTCATCCGTTGGTTGCCTACGCTCTTTCCGAGTCCTACTCCGTCACCAGAATGGCCAAGGTGAAGGAGGCGATGGACAAGGCTATGACTCCGGTAGTCAACAACATAAACAACCGCGGAGCCTACTACTACAGTTACGACAGAATACCGCGGATATTGACGCGCGATCGAGTTACAGGACGGATTCCGAAAGGCGCAAGGCCGGAGCCAAGATGCGATTTGTCGTTTTCAGGTTGGAATTATCAAGCTCTTAAAGCGGCG
Organism: Kiritimatiellota bacterium; assembly: GCA_013151705.1. Lineage (GTDB taxonomy): Bacteria > Verrucomicrobiota > Lentisphaeria > Victivallales > JAADHT01 > JAADHT01. The sequence continues at coordinate 2,603 of JAADHT010000282.1, forward strand.
TTCGCCGCGGGATGCGACCTCAAAGGGTTGGAGGATGCGGTTGATCTGAGTGTGAAGGGATTGAAATATTTCACGAAAAAACACAAAGACGGTGGGTTCGGCATTTCCCCCGGGGGGCGGCCCGACTTCGGAATGACCAGCGTGGGAGTGCTTTGCTTGGGATTGTTGGGAGCCGGCGATTCAAAAGCTTCGAAGAAAGGTATGAAATGGATGCAGGTGCACAACAAAAACGGTATGAAGACCTGTTCCTGGCGGTTCAATCAAGAGGTGTATAAAGAGTATCCCAAAGCTTTCACTCATGCCATCTACACTTGGTACTACCAGACCCAGATTATCTTCCAGGCGACCAAAGGAAGGGGCGGTGTTTGGAACAAATGGAACCGCGCTTTTTCGAGGGCCTACGTCAAAGAGCAAAACCCGGATGGATCGTGGAGCACGCCGGCGGAGAAATACGGATCCGGCCATCTTGACCCGATGAAAACCAACGCTGAATGGAAATTGGTGCCCAACTTCAAAGAAGGGGTGGACCTGCAAATATATTCGACGACCCTTTGCGTCCTCACTCTTGAAATTTATTATCGATATCTTCCGACGTTCAAACTGATTAAAAAAAGAAACTTGAAACAAGCAAAAGGAGGAGTCGATGATGATAACCTCGGCCTGTCATTGGAATAAGATAGCTTTAATCGCTTTTTTTCTGGCGGCGGCTTCGCTATCGTTTGGAACGACCGATCGGTCGGATAAAATCATAGCCTACGCGAGAGCTAAAAAAGGAAGAACGATTGTTTGTAGTCCCGGAGGAAAAGTCCCCGGCACGATGAGTTATGAAGCAGCGTACGGAAAATTGTCTTCCGGGATGATTTTGCAAATGCATCCGGGTTTCTACAACACCAAAAATCTGGTCATTTTTCGTAAAGACAACCTCATCATCGAAGGGATAGGTCCGGGTTACGTCAACACTCCAATTATCATGTACGGGAAAAACTGCATTGTCAGAAACTTGAAAGCCAGAGGAATTTCGGGCGGAAACGTGACAATAGTCGATAGTGTGGCTCATGGGTTCTCTATTCTCGCCGGGAAGGCCGGGAAATCAATAATCGCCAATTGCGCCGGAAACTCCCTTACCATCTACCCCAATCTTCAAGACGTTTTGATCAAAAATTGCACGTTCATTCGAAGCTACAAGGTTAAAAATGTCGGGAAAGCGTCGCAATCCTGGACATACAACACCTATCGAGCTGGCCGATACAGCCTCGTCAACTTCGGGCAGATGCTGAAAAGAGGCAAAGTGAAGTTCGAAAACACAATTTTGTATTCGGGTGAGAACATGTTCAGCCGACCAAGCGTTTTCAACAATATGACGTTGCAGAACAACATCATCCATTGCGAGAGGTCGTTGATTCCCGTTTCCGAGAAAAAGACGCCTTTAAGATCATTGAATATGCTCAAAGACAAGTTCACGTTGAAATTGAAACGCAAAAGCCATTCGAGAATAAAACGTCAACCGAAAAACGCCTCCAAAGAGACGAATTTTCTTGTGAAACCCCAGTTCAAGAGAACACCCAGTCCGAAAAACGGGTGGCAGCTTTCGAGGGACAACTTCGTTCTTCTGCCCAACTCTCCCGGTTACGGGCAGGACATTGGTGTCAATATGGGTTCGAATGGCATCCCGGTCGCGCCGCCCGACGAGGGTAAAAAGAAAAAATAGGGTTCCTACTCCAGCGCAATCATTCGATGGTTTTCCAGGGGCGTTTCAATTTTTCTCGGCGCATTCTAATAGGAGTCGATGGCCTTCCGCAGAGCGGAAACCAATAGCTTTACGTCGTTTTGAGTGGATGTCCCACCGAAACTCACTCTCAACATCGTCCTCGCCTGTTTGTCTGAAATCCCCATTGTCCTCAACACGCCACTCGCTTTGCCTCCCGCCGCCTCGCATGCGCTTCCGGACGATACCATAACGCCGGTGTCTGAAAGCATCCGGACTAGAATCTCGCCTTGATACGGGGGAAGAAAAAACGACGTTATGAAAGGGGACGCGCGTTTTTCAGGAATGACGAATTTCAAATCCAAACGCGATTTCAGCGCGAGTTCCGCAAGTTCGAAACGAAGTTCGGAACGGAGTTTCCCTATTTCGCCGATTCCCTGATCAACGGTAGTGGCCAAGGTTTCCGCGAGAATCGCGCACACGGCCGGATCCGGCCGGCCCAGAAGATGTGAGGAATATCTGATCCCACGCAGATGCTCCGCGAATTTCGCGGACATCGTCTGGTTGTTTGAGCGGGAGAGGCGGTGGACAAGGGCGCCTCCGCACGGCGCTCCTATTTTGTGCCCGCCGACAAACGCCATGTTGATTCTGCCCTCTGACCAGGGTATCGGAAGTTTTCCGGCGGATTGAACCGTGTCCACAATAAACAACGCGTTCGGCGCCCGCCGTCGAACGATTTCGCCGATAGCGGCGACATTCTGTATTCTTCCGGTTTCGTTTTGAACGTGCTCGACGATGACAGTCGAAACAGACGCATCTATTTTTCCCGCCAAATCGTCCAAATCGATTCCGCCGGAGGATTCGAGTTTCAAGACGCGTATTCCGCGGGAAAGCGAGCGTCCCGCCGCCGCTTCCACAGCCGGGTGGAGCGCGGGGGACGCGGCGATGACACCACTACCCACCTCTGGGAACGAGAAGGCGCTGTTAACCGCCTCCGTCGCTGATGAGGTGAAAAACACCTCCAAATCGTTTTCTTTCTCCGACAGCGCTTCTTTCAACTGCTCCGCCGATTGGTTTATCAATTCAAGCGAGCGTTTTCCGGCGGCGTGCGCCGATTCCGGATTGGCGTGGAATTCAAACGCGAGTTCCGCGAAGCGCTCCGCTGTCCGCGCGGATACGGGAGTCGCCGCCGCATTGTCTAGATACACCATTTTCATTCCTTCAACGTATTTCTTGATTTTCTCTTGCGGATTCATTGTTTATTCTTTGAAAATGATAATATTCCGCGTTTTCCGCGCAATATTATATCAGTCGAAATACCTGATAACCGAGAATTTCCTCAAGCTGTCGCTGTATTGCTTATATTTCTTTTTTTTCGCGTCGTCGGTTAGATTTTTTCTGATATTTTTTTTCACGGACTCGAAAGAACGGCTTCTCGATTCCTCGCGCTTCGCCACTCTTATGAAATAAACGCCCTCCGGCGTTTTGATGGGGCCGTGGATAGAGCCCGGCTTGGCACCGGTCAAAAATTTTATGAATTCAGGACGCAGTTCAGTTTCGGGAATCCATCCGACCCGCCCGCCGTTTTTGTGATTCGGCCCTTGAGAGTAGAGAGACGCGTATTCCGCGAATTTCACCTCGTCGGCGCTCCGCAGTGTTTTCTTAAGACGTTCAGCGAATCTCGCGACGGTTGAGTCGCCGGAGGCGCACTTGAGGAAAATGGCCTGTAGATTCAAACGCGCCGGAGTGGTGAATTCGTCGCGGTTCGCCACATAGTAGTCGTACACTTGTTTCGGAGTGATGTAGACGCTTTTCGAGCATCTTTCGTTGATCAGCAGGGACGATGCCGCTCGTTCCATCGCCTGTTCCCGCAAATCCTTCATCGTGAGTCCGGCGTCGCGGGCTTTTTTCTCAAGCAGTTTTCTGTCGCCGCCGGCCAGGGATTTGGCCAATCCGTCAAGCATCCGTTCAATGATTGATTCGGGAAGTTTGTATTTGCGTTGCTTAAATTGAGTGTAAACCAGACGCCTGTCGATGATGTTCTCGATGGCTTCGCGGCGAAGTTTCGCCTTCTTTTTCTTCAACCGCCCGCCTGAATAGCGCATAGCCAATTTCTTCTCCCTCGGAGCGGTGTCTGCCAGAACGTCCAACAGCGTGATAGGCTCCCCGTTCAACGTGGCCATCACAATGGATTTCGCGAGAGGTCTCTCTTCGGCGAGAAGCGCCAAAGAGTTAAAAAACGCGACGAACGATAGGATCGCAAGCGTTTTTTTCAGAATCGCGGTGCGGAATTTGAGTTTCCGGGTCCTCATATAAAACCTCTGTTGAGAGAGAGCCCCCTAGCTCGACCCTATTCGAAAAGGTATCACACCCGAAAGAAGTGTCCACATGGCTGCGAGACCTTTTCGAACAGGGTCTAGCTCGAGTATTCATTTTTTTCCCGGTATCAGAACGCTGCGGGGTGTCGAACCAGGTTTTCGGCGAGCGGAATCCAGTTTGAGCGTCACTCCTCAGCGTCAGGCGCGTAGAATTTCTCCACCGGAAGCACTGACATCTGGAAAACCCGCTCCTTCCGCCAATCTATTCCGGCTATCTCGAATCCGGAGACGACGGCGTCCGCTTGTTCGAGAGATTCCGCCAAACAGAAATAAAGCGTGGAGTAATGGCGTTTCTCCTCCTGACTCTTGAACAATCCGGAAAACAGCGGCATTTTGTTGCCCAGTTCGTTGTCCAGATTGTATCCGTCGCAATAGGTTGTCAGCGTGACGCCGGCACTGGACAACGCCATGAACAAATCCTCTTTGAACTCCTGTTTCAACAATTGAATCACCAGCATGTACATAAACCACCTCTCTGTTTTGGGCACCGCCTACTCATCATTGGTCGCCTCACCCGATTTTATGAGAGCGAATTTCGTCATCAACGGCCCGACGATTTCGGTTATCACCGTTGAACACAGCAACACGTTTATCACCATGGCCGACATCAATGCTCCATCCTTGCCGAAAGGACCAGTCGGGTCGCCAAACTCCTTGCGGACGGATAGCGCCAAGGCTACCGCCACGCCTATTTGCGGAATCAATCCCATACCAATGAATTTCTTGACCACCGGCGGCGCATTACCTAGAATGGCGCCGAAGGAGGAGCCGCAAATCTTACCAGTGGCTCGCAGGAATGTGTACCATAAGCAAAGTACAGCGACCATTTTCACCATCGAGAGATCCAAGTGGGCGCCGGCGAAAATAAAGAACAACGGCATGAAAATCGGCGAGTATTGCTCAAGCACCTCGTTCGAACGCCGCGCCAGCGAGGGAGAATAGTTGGTGATGAAAGCGCTGAAAGCCATTATGGCCAAAAGTTCGGAGAAATGAAGATATTCCGTCAATCCGAGTATCAATGATATCGCCGCGGTGAATCCCATTGCCATTTGCTCCCGGTTTCTGGCGTTTTTCAATATTTTGCAGAATACGTATCCGAATCCCAACCCAATCATCAACGACATTGTGACGGTGGCGACGGGATGCAGTATAACCGACATGGAGAACCCGCCACCTTTGAACGTGCTTTTGGCCACCGCCGCCGCGAACACATATATTATCAACGCTATCGCGTCGTCGATACCGACCACCGCTAGAATCGTGGAGGTCAAAGGTCCTTGGCTTTTGTATTGGTGGATGACGAAAACCGTGGCGGCCGGCGCGGTCGCCGAGGCTATCGCTCCGAATATCAAAGACGTATGCAACGGCAGCCAGCCTGTGAAGTAGAGACCGCAGAAAACTAGAACAAACGCGCCGAACGCCTCGAAAAAAGCGATGAAGGCGATCGCCTTTCCAAGCTTGACGATCACGTCCTTGTTCAATTCGTGCCCCACGATGAACGCGATTATCGCTAGAGCCAGATCGGACACGATTCCCAGGGAGTCCAAAAGTCCGTCGACTCGTTTGAAAACCAGCGCTCCCGCGACCACGCCCAGTATAACGTATCCGGTCACATCCGGAATTTTCAATCGGTTCATGAGCATTCTGACGTAATACCCGACGAACAATACCGAACCGATGGATAAGATAATCCAACTTGTGTCTATGCCATCCATTAGTATCTCTTGAAAATCTCAATCAACGCCTCGGGCGAGCTAGCGGCAACCAACCGTTCTCTGGTAGCGGGGTTTTTCGCCACCAAAGACAATTTGGAAAGAATGCCGAGATAGCGTTGCTGTTTTTCCTCGGGACCGCCGATCAGAAAGACTATTCTCACGGGGCCGCCGTCGAGCGAATCCCATTCCACTCCGTTGGGAAACACGCCCAGGGTTACGAAAAACTCCGGCACCGAGGGGATTTTCACATGCGGAAACGCCGTGCCGGCTCCGAGTCCGGTGGAGACGATCGCCTCTCTCGCGAAAATCGCGGATCTGAACTCGTCCAAGTCGCCGACTTCATTTTTTGACAGTTCGCAAAGGCGTTTCAAAGCCTTCTCTTTGGTTGTCTCAAGATCGTTTTCAATCAAGACTCTATCAACCGAGACGAGTCTCGACAATTTTATCAGGCTCATTATCATCTCCTATGCAAGACATTCTCAAACAGGGTCTATCTATAGCACCGCGGGTTAAAATTGCAAGTCAATCAACACCTTGGCGGAATTTCGACGAAACACCGGGTAATGCGAAATTTTTTCGCCTGGTGGAAATGGAGGAGTCCCGGATGTCGGAGTCTTGAGCAACATCGAGTGACGTCGATTCTTATTTAAGCAGACCAGCATGCAAGAGTTCGCTGACGGTTTTTCCCAGCATGCGTTTTCGGCGCACGAGAAACCAGTAGGGGATGCGTAGCGGCCATAAAGGCAGGGATGTGGCGTAATCGACCGGCGCCTTCAAACCTTCGGCGAAAACCTCTTCAAAACCGCGTTTGTCGGAAGCGAATTTCAATCTCAAGTTTTTCGTCAGATACTCGATCGCATGCGAATGCCAGTTCCACTGCTCCTCGATGGTGGTGTTCGGAAACGATTGGGAGTAGTCCCCTTCGCGGCGCGGAAACAGGCCTGCGTCCGGTGAGTCGCTTGTGTCCAATCCGCCCCCGTCTTGAAACTCCGTGTTGAATTCGCGTGAAATCTTTCCGTTGCTCAAACAGTAGACGCATAAAAAGGTCGGCTCGTCTTTCTTCTTCCAGGCGGCGACCACCGCCGTTCCTATGGATTGATAGGAGTTGAGCCATTCGAACCCGTTCGCCTCGGTCCAGGCGTAGTGGCTCTGAATCGTTTTCATCACGTCCGATTTTGGATTGAGGATGATTGGCTTCAATGGATTTTTGGCGTTTCTCACCATGGAGACGTTGATCGCGCCAGTGATGACTATTCCGAAAAAACCGACAATTATGACAAATAGTGGAATAATCCAAATGAAATTTGAAAAAATAAAGTTTTCCATAAACGCCAAGGTTCCTTACGTTCAGCATGACCAAAACTCTCCACCACAACTTACTGATACAAGTTAACGCGACGCGAGCCATTTGCAAATCTTCAAGTGGCAAAAGTGTTTTTTGTTGTTTCCGCGCTTATTGAACCCGACATTAAAATGTTTGCCATGTCGCTGGGTTGCGGACGAGCTAGATAATGTCAAATATTAAACCTTCGGGTTAATAAAATACTTGTTGATCAAGGACGCCGTCGAGTAAAAAGTTCTGAAGTTCCTATTACGCTGTGAATATTCTAGGAGCCAAGACGATTCGAAATCCGGGATATTCGAACTCCAAAGTCAACGAAATTCGTCAGCGGAGCGCTCTGCCCGGATAGGTCACGATATGCCAAAATCCTTTAACTATGGCGAAAAACCATTCAGAGACAAACCATTCATCCTCGTCGTCGTTGTCGTAATGAGAATCGACGTCGTCGTCTTCGAAAAAAGGGTTTTTCCGTTTTTTTCCGTCATCCGCCGGAGCGGAGGCGTCCTGTGGCGCCTGTTTGCCGTTTTCCGCTGTTTCCACCGCGGGTTTTGGTCCAGGCGCTTCCGGTGTTGTGGCGCACGAAACAATAAACCATGCGGAAATAATCAACAAAATGGACGCGATTCTCATCTCAAACTCCTTGACCAGTCGGAAATTCCCTCAACTCTCTACTATATCTCCTTCAAGCTTTTTAGCAATAGCGGGTGTTGATATCTTTTCAGACGGCATCAGTCAGTAGCGACGAGCATCCTCTGATAAAAAGCAGCGTGTTCCATTACGAATTCGAGTTCATACATCCATTCGCGGATGGCAATGGAAGAATAGGCAGACTTTGGCAGACGCTGATACTGGGCGAATGGCTTCCCGTGTTTCATTACCTGCCGGTCGAAAACATGGTGCGTCGACATCAAACCGAATACTACAAGGCGATAAACGCGAGTTCCGCGAAAGCCGATTCCGCCCCTTTCATAGAGTTTATGTTGACGATGATACGAGACGCCGTCGAAAAATTCACCAACGAGACGGGACAAGTCGCGGGACAAGAAACAGGACAAGGCGATGAGCGGGTGAAAGCGTTGCTTTCCGTTCTGAAACAACCTATGAGCGCGAAGGATATCATGGCGGCGCTCGACCTCAAGGGCAGGGACAACTTTTTGAGGCTCTATCTCAATCCGGCGTTCGAACTTAACCTCGTGGAGCGAACCATTCTCGACAAACCCCGCAGCCGCCTCCAAAAATACAAACCAACCCCGAAAGCCGCGAAACTCGCGGCCCAATCCGAAAAAACGAAAAGGGGTTGATATGCCTGAAGAAAAAGAGCGATGCACAAAGAGCGTCCGCGAACTTAGCGGGAAAACATTCATTGTGAAAAAGTACCAGCGCGGCTACAAGTGGACCGTGCGGACGTTCGCCGAAATGATATCACTACGCAGATTCCCCATGAAGTTAATATTGCTCTGCCCAGGAGCTCACGAATTCATACTCTTGACTTCCCACCGATTAGGGTGTGTAGATTTTCCCAAGCTGCGTTCACTTCCGGAATAGAAGAGCATCTAATCGATGGAGTCGTCGTTAAAATATACAGTCCAGAAAAAACCATTGCTGATTGTTTTAAATTTCGCAACAAAATTGGTATGGACGTGGTGCTGGAAGCTCTCAGACTTTATAGAACCCGTAAAGAGGTCAAACTTAATGAACTGCTGAGGTACGCTGGAATCTGCCGGGTTGAAAAAATTATGACACCATATCTGGAGGTGTTGTTTTGAAGACTCAAGCAGATAGATATACAGTGCCATTGTCTCAAACGGACGACTTGAATCAACTGGGACAACTCCAGTACCTTGGAGCGACTCTTAAGGTGCTTTTGAATAGGAACTCTTACTTGAAGAAAGCAATTTACCTATTCATAACAACCATGCGATACTGGATTCTGTTTACTTATGCGGATTATTCACACTGGAAACAAAAAAACACCGCCGGAATTGCGAAAAAGCCTTGAGGAA
>JAADHT010000197.1 GCA_013151705.1 Kiritimatiellota bacterium
GAATATTGCATGAAAATTTGAAAAATCAGAATTAACATATTCATTTTAAACAAGATATGGCTCAGTCTCGAAAATACATTTTGTAATTTTAATGATTTTTCAAATTTTCACGCTTCGCGCCACGCCGTCGCACCATATCCGGTTTCGCCTTTGGCGAGCGTCGCTCCGCTCGGCTAGGGCACGCTGGCTTCGTGCAAAAACCGGAGTCGGGTGAACCCTCCTCCATAGGCGGGCAAGCTCCAAAAGCGCTTGCGCGCTGGGATTAATGACGACACGCCGTCTTCGCCAGACTACGCCGAGACAAATCGGATTAAGGTGTCCGACGCGTTTCAAGACGGCTCTTGTTATATCTCGTTGGCATGCTACTTTACATGCTCGCTCTACTAGTCGAGCGCATGGTTCGAGTGATTTTCAGTTTCAATTCGGAATAATCGAATAGAGGATTTGTGATGGCTGCAATCGGAATAACAGGCGGCAAAGGAATGCTGGGGATCGACGCGCGCGGCGTTTTGGAGAGGCGCGGCCACACCACGTTGGTTTTCGATTTACCCGAACACGATTTGACGCAAAACTCACCTTTGAGCGAATTGATCGAGGAGTCGGACATCATAGTCAACTGCGCCGCTTACACCAATGTGGACAGAGCGGAGACGGAGAGTAAAAAATGCTCGGACATCAACGCCAACCTGCCCGGGCGTTTGGGAAAAGCCGCTAAACTCGCGGGAAAACGCGTGATTCATATCAGCACGGATTTCGTTTTCGGAGACGGCGGAAACGATTCGCTCGACGAGGAATCGCAGGTCGCCCCCTTGAACGTGTACGGGAAAACGAAATTGGGAGGTGAGCAGGCGTTGTTGGCGAGCGGCTGCTCCTGCGCCGTCATCAGGATCGAATGGACGTATGGAGACGGCGGATCCAACTTCATCTCGAAAATCGCGGATCTCGCTCCGACTCTCGACGAGTTGAAGGTCGTAGTGGACCAGGTGGGCTCGCCGACACCCACGACGGCAGTCGCCAGCGCGATAGCGGAATTCGCGGAAAATGATTTCGAGGGGATCTATCATTTCGCCGCCAACGGGTACGCCAGCAGATGCGAGGTCGCGAAAATGATAGTGGAGGAACTGGGGCTTGAAACCGATGTCGCCCCTTGCTCGTCGGATGATTTTCCGACACCCGCCGTCCGTCCGCGGAACTCGCGGTTCGACTGCTCAAAAATAGACGGAGTGCTCACGTTTGAGCGTCCGCATTGGAAAACAGCTTTGAAAAAATATCTCAAGGAGATGAAATAACGCAATGTTAAGAAAATTATTTGGGAAAAAACCGAAAAAGTCAGAACGTCCCAACCACGAGGAGAGGGAGAATAGGCAGAAAATAGAAGTCGTCCGGAAATCGGATGCGGAGACGAAAAACTCAAGACCCTCTGAAACAAAGAGCGATGAGAAGCCGCGTTCCGAAAAGACCAAGACTCGTTCGTCAAACGGTAACAGTCGCCGCAAAGCCGACGACTCCGGCTCGAAACAGTCTGAACAGCGTCCATCAGGCCGGGAGCGGAATTCCCGTAAACGTCCTGGTGGAAAGTCGAATTCCGCTGGTTCAGGCGAACGCGGAGCCCCGCGTCGTTCCGAAGCGGATGATGCCGATCATTCAAAAGAACACTCCCCGCGGAAACCGCGGCCGGTCAGGGAGAAGAAAATCCCCCCCTTGCCGGACATAGTTGAAGCCCCCCCGATCGAAGGCAAATCGCGATTCACCGATTCCGATCTGGAAAAGGTTGTTTTGGCGGCCTGCCAGGATGCCGGATTCGAGTATTGCACTCCGATTCAGCAAAAATCGCTTCCCACAACGTTGAAAGGGCTTGATTTGACCGGGAAAGCTCAAACCGGGACCGGAAAAACCGCCGTGTTTCTCATATCGTCGATCAATCGCATGCTGCGGAATCCGTTGGAGAGACGCGAACCCGGAGCCTGCAGAATGCTTGTGCTCGCCCCCACGAGGGAGTTGGCCATTCAAATACATAAAGACGCCGAGGCGCTTTGCAAGTACACGAACTTCCACAACATGGTTGTTTTCGGTGGAATGGACCACCAGAAACAGCGCAACGAGCTAAACGGGCCGTTGGATATTTTGGTTGGAACCCCCGGAAGAATCATCGATTTCAGCCGAAGCGGAGCGTTGAAGTTGAACAAAGCCGAGATTCTCGTTATCGACGAGGCCGACAGAATGCTTGACATGGGTTTTATTCCGGATGTCAGCAAGATTGTTTATCGTCTGCCGAAAGCTGGTTCGCGTCAGACCATGTTTTTCAGCGCGACTTTCGACACGAAGATTTTGAGATTGGTCAGTTCGTGGCTGGTGGATCCGGTCTCCGTCGAGGTGGAGCCCGAGAATATCGTTTCGGATTTGATCAATCAGACCTTTTATTCCATCACTGTCCGCGACAAAATGAGGTTGCTGCTCTGGTTTCTCGAAAATGACGACGTGGAGCGTATGCTCGTCTTCGTGAACAGGCGCGACACCGCCGACCGAGTCGAAAGAAAACTCGAAAAGGCGGGTATGAGGTGCGGATTGCTGACCGGAGACGTGCCGCAGAACAAACGTCTGAAAATCCTCGAAAGTTTCCGACGCGGCGACACTAAAGTGGTGGTGGCCACAGATGTGGCGGCGCGCGGAATCCATGTTGACGACGTAAGCCATGTTGTCAACTACGATCTTCCCTACGAGCCCGGCGACTACGTTCACAGGATCGGACGCACCGGCCGCGCCGGCAACCAGGGAAAATCGGTTAGTTTCCTCTGCGAGAATGGAGCGTTCGTCATGCCCGAGATCGAGGCGATTCTCGGACACGACATTTCAACGGTTCAACCAACCGAGGAGATGCTTGGAAAATGAAGGAACGCCGCGTCGTGGTGACAGGAATGGGTTGCGTATCTCCTCTGGGATACGGCGCTCGAAGGCTTTTCGATGGCATCCTCGATAATGAAAGCGCCGTCGAGAAGATGCCCGAATGGAGTGAGTACGACGGATTGCACAGTCTTTTGGCGGCGCCCTGCGAAATCCGCGGGGAGAAGGATATACCACGCAAATTCAGACGTTCGATGAGCCCGATGAGCGTTATGGCCACACAGGCAGCCGAGGAGGCGTTGGCGAACGCCGGCGTCTCGAAGGGCGAAATCCGAGACGACAGATGCGGTTGCGTCACGGGTTCCACGATGGGCAGCGCCAAAGTGATAAACCAAGCTTACGAGCTCGTGCTTCCCGAAAAGGATTTCACCACCCTCACCTCGATGATGTTTTTCAAATGCATGGCCCATTCGGTCTCCGCGAATCTCGCGAGCTACTTCTCGTTCCAAGGCGCGGTTATGTCGACTTCGGCGGCCTGCGCGTCAAGCCTTCAGGCCATCGGAACCGGATATGACATGATTCGCTGCGCTCGGCAGGATATCATGCTCTGCGGCGGCGCTGAGGAGATACACCCAACCGTCACCGGCATTTTCGACCTTCTCTACGCCACGTCGGTGAACTTCAACGACGAGCCCGAAGCCACTCCGCGCCCGTTCGACTCCCGAAGAGACGGATTGGTGTGCGGAGAGGGAGCGGCCATCCTGGTGCTGGAGGATTATGCCAGAGCGTCCGCGAGAAACGCGGACATACTGTGCGAAATCACGGGATACAACACCGGCGGCAGCGGAGACCACGTCAGCCAGTCCAATTCCGAGGCGATGATTCGTTGTATGAACGGAGCGATGCGGGACGCCGGAGTTGGACCTGACGACATAGACTACTTGAACGCCCACGCCACCGGAACCATTCAAGGTGACGCCGCGGAGGCCGCCGCCATCGGAGCCGTGTTCGCCGACAAGGTTCCCGTCAGCAGCTTGAAAGGGTACATAGGACATACGATGGGAGCGTCCGGAGCGATGGAGTTGGCGGCATCCCTCCTGATGATGAGGGAGGGGATGTGTCTTCCGGGTCGCAATCTTGAAATTCCGGGTGAGGACTGTTCGGCCATTCGTCATCTGAAGGGAATCGAGGAGCGGGACGTTTCGAGAATAATGAAGAATTCATTCGCTTTCGGCGGAGTGAACGCGTCGATCGTGTGCGAGAGGGTTTGATGGTTATGAAACGATATTATTTTTCTCTTTCGTTGGCGTTTTTAGTCGGGATTTCATCGATTGTTTCGTCTGGCGGCGACCATCGTGAAACCGTCCTGACGCTGAAACCACTGAATTCGGGGGCGGCCTACAGCAGGTTGTGCGCGGAACGCGATTTGCGCGGACTCTGGAGCGTCGTCAAATGGTCTCCGTATATGCGGGTTAAAGGCGCTGATTGGCGCGAATCGCTGTTTTTGCGTCATCAATGGTTTGAATTCGACGGAGATGGACATCTGAAGACTGTGGCCTCCAATAAAAAAATGAATAGAGACACGGTGGTGAAACTGCTCGGCAAAACGCCTTGGGGAGTCGATATTTCGTTCAAGCGGGATGGTTTCTGCGAGATATCCAGCGAATCGAAAAAATACCCCGGTTCCGTCTGGCGCTGCGCTCTCATCACCAGAGACATCAAAATACAATCGAGAAAACTCGATTTGCGGAAGGGTGACGTGATTATGACGCTGCTAGGCGATGATGAGAACATCCTCTACTTCAGACAGATGCGCAAGCGCCCCTTGGTGAAATCAAATGCGAAATGATGAAGGTTGAAGGTTTTCCGCGGCTTCGTGTATTTTCTCCCATTGAAAATTGAGAATTGAAAAATTTCCCTTCTGCCCGTCTCCGTTTCACCATTCGATGTTGAACGTTTAATGTTCGACGTTCTCCCTATTTCCCTCGTCGGAAATTCTCTCCCCCCTCTCCGTTCATCGTCTATTCGCCTCGGCAATCCCAGCAGGGAGCAGTTTCGGCGAAACAGCCCTACCGCCTCTCTTCCATTCGACGTTGGATGTTGCTGTCGATAAATTCGATGCTCGCCTACATGGGCTCGACGCTTTCCACAATTTCAATGAGAGAAATAAGGGACAAGATAATAGCGGACTTCACCTACGGGCTCGAAAGATATTTCCGCCAATACTCATCGACTCGGCAATGAAGCTCGCGGATGTGGGAACGATCCTTTTTGCGGAGATTCATGCAGGTGTAGGAGAACATGAGCCGCTTGTGTAGCTTGTATAGGTCCAAATGGCTTTTTATCGTCTCGAAATGGTCTTCATCGCGCAGCTCCTGGCCGATATTCAGCATGATCGGCTTGCCATCCACCGCCTTCATTCCGACCTCCACAGGGGTGTGCCCTGCCACGGTGTTCGATATCTCTCCCGCTTCCGTGTAGAGTATCCCTGGAATGTTTTCGAGTGTGGCGAAAAACACGTGCCGTCCGCTGCAAGTGTGTATTCCGACTGGCCCGAACGTCTCCACAATCTTCAAATCGCAAGGGAGGATGAATTCCTCATACATCTCCCTGGAGATCAAATTCACGGAACATTCGGCGATCCGGAGTTCTTTATCCAACAATCTTTCCTCGCCGATCCATTCGCGCAAGACGCTTGCGGCCTCAATCCAGAAGGCCGTGATTTTCTCCATGAAATCCGAGAATTTACCGGGTTCGAGATAAGGAGCGAGCAAGGCGTTTTCGCCTATCACCGCATGCGCGATGTTGAATGGCCCCTGCATATCGGGCATCGCTATCGGGATGCTTTCCGGCGTAAACTCTTTTATCGCTTTAATCTTCTCGCGGATTTCAGGCATCAATCCTGTTTTCCGAGGATCAGGCATTGAGTTCGCGACTTCATCGAGACTCAGGGAATAAGCGGGAGCGTAACCGCAATCAGGGTCCAATGGAATACCGAAACAGCTGACCAGCGTGCCCGTGCCCATTCCGAGACTGAACGCGACGGTGATCGGATTGAGCATTTTCAATGGTTCGAGCGTGTTTATCAACTCCTCCGCAAGTTCGGATTCCAATCCGTTTGAAATCACCACCTTCGGCAGCTCAAACTTATCCATTGGTTCGAACAA
Organism: Kiritimatiellota bacterium; assembly: GCA_013151705.1. Classification (GTDB taxonomy): domain Bacteria; phylum Verrucomicrobiota; class Lentisphaeria; order Victivallales; family JAADHT01; genus JAADHT01. The sequence continues at coordinate 6,009 of JAADHT010000197.1, forward strand.
ATCCTCCGGATCACCGAGATTATTGATGCCGAGAACAGGAAATCCTCGCTCCTCTCCCTCCAAAGCGGCTCTCCTCGCTTTCGCGAAATCTCTTTCAGGATGTTCGCCCAAAACATTCAAGACGGTATCGACGGCATCGTCGATCGAGTGAATTTCAGCATCTATCGTTTTCATGAAACCTCCTCTCCAAATAAATCGTCGTTGTCGATCTTGCGAACTCATTCTCTTCTCGAATGCGGAGAAACATATGTTTTGGATATGAAGTTACCTTGACTTTTTCACAAAATAGTAGCATAATATCACCAAAGGAGGATGCGTATGCCATGCGGTTTATTCGATAGGATTGGAGTTGAGCTTGACAGAGTCTTCCGCGGTCTTCGACATCATCCCGAGCAGTTGGACGACGCTTGGAAATTGACGCTCGTCGTCAAAGGCGGAGGAGCTTTTGTTTCGGATGGAGTCAAGCAAGCGGTTTCCACTGGAGACGTGTTCGTTGTCAAAGCGAGCCGTTCGTATGGTTTCGAGAATTCGCAAGGGATGGAGCTGGCTGTTTTCACATTCAGACGCGGGACGCTCACTCCATACGAGGATGACTTGCTGAAGATTCCCGGCTACACCTTGTTGTTCATATATGGCCCGAGTTTGTCGGAAACCGGAAAAAGCCGAAATCGGATCAAGCTGTCTCCAAAGCAGCAAGTTGATGTGGAGAGGCTGGTTTTCGAATTTGAGGTTTTATCAAAACGCGAACCACTATGCGACATACTCCTTAAACTCAAATTCGCCGAGTTGGTAGTATTTCTTTCACAGGAATATTTTGACGCTGAGGCTGAGTGGCAATCGTTGCGTTTGACCAAAATTGGAGAGACCATAGGTTTTATCAGAGGGCATTTCAGGAAAACTGTGAAATTAGAGGATCTGGCGAAGCGTTCCGGGATGTCCGTCAACAATTTTTTACGGGTGTTCAAGGAGGTGACCGGAAAAACGCCAATGGAATATATTATTCTGGAGAGAGTCAAATACGGGGGGAGGCTGCTGGCGGAAACCTCCATGCGGATCAGCGAAGTGGCCTACGCGTCCGGTTTCACAGACAGCAACTACTTCGCGCGGCAGTTCCGCAGGTTCGTTGATTTATCCCCTCGGGAATACAGGTGTCTAACAGCCTTAAGTTGCGCCAAACGAGAAAAACTCGAGCAATGACCACTCGTTTTGGCGAGACCGCACTACCCGTAGGGTCAAAAAACTCATCTGTTGAAAAAAGTGACTGAATTTTGTGGATTTCGAGGTCGGCGAGACTCGCGGAACACCTGTTTTTCCGCAGATTCCGCGGAAAATATAAATCGCTCTTTGATAATTCAACGTTGCTCATTACAGGCATTGTAATTCGCGGGATTCGCGAATTATTCAGGACGCTTTTCGGTAATAAAAGTTCAGCAGGCCGCCGAGTCTGGAGCTTTTGGTTATGGCGCCTGAATTATGAACTCTTTCGTCGGGAAACAGAAGTTTGTTCTCTTTTCCCTGATGGTTTCTTTCCGAGTGGTAATGCGCCCTCCTGTTCATGTTCGCCACCATCTCGAGAGTGATCTTTCCGCGTTTCAAATGGAATGACGGACACAGGTCTTCCCCGCGCGGGTAGGATCTTCGTCAACGACGGGAGCCTGCAGCAGACGGACTTTTTTGGTTGACCTCGGAAATATGATGGTGAATGTGGTGCCGCGACCGGGAGAGCTCTCTATTTCAAGCTCCGCTCCATGCTCGCGGACGATTCGCTCGACTACCATCAAACCCAATCCGTGCCCCTCCTCTTTCGATGTGAAATAAGGCGTGGTGACTTTGCCTATGACATCGCTCGGAATGCCCTCTCCCGAGTCGATGAACTCCAGTTTAACCGATTTGTCGTCGTAGTCGCATTTGATTTCGAGCGTTCCGCCTTTGGGCATCGCTTGAATGGCGTTCTTGATTAAATTGAAAAAAGCCTGCTTCAACTGCGTCTCGTCTCCCGAAATAGACGGCAACTGGTCCGACCATTCGCATTTGACATCCACAGATTTGTTCTCTATCTCCTGTTTGACCAGAGTCAGGCAGTTCAGTAGAATCGGCTTGAGATCACAACGCATTAAGTTCGACGGTTTTTGACGCAGAGCGTGGAGAAATTGGTTTATTATGCGGTCGAGACGTTCGACCTCCGAATTTGCCACTTCGATCAACTCCAGCGCCTCCTCGCTGTTCGGGGTGTCGGTTTTTGTGTTCAACAGACGTTTAAGCAACTGCAAATGAATGTGCAGGCTGTTCAAAGGATTTCCCACCTCATGCGCCACTCCGGCGGCCAGAAGCGAGATCATATGCATCTTTTCGGATTCAATTATCTCCCTGGTGCGCTCTCGGGATTCGGTAACGTCATGAAGTATCAAAGTGGCTGAATTTTCTTTGTTCGCAGTCGTCTCAAAAGGCACGAGATACGAAAGAAGTATTCGACGAACGGGATACAAAACTTCGAGTTCGCGTCTGTAGGTTTTGACCCATTCCCCGTCGTCTCCCAGCAAATCGTTCCAGTCAAGCTCCTTCAAAAATCTCGATATGGACTGGCCTTCGACATCCTCCGGTAGTCCAAGCAGATTTTTGGCGGCGAGATTCAAATACGTTATCCTCAATTTCTCGTCTATAACGATAATTCCCTCGTTGATCGTGTTGAACACGGTCTCGAGGAAAACGCGTTCGCGCGATATGCGCTGGAAACACGCTTGAATGTTGTTTTGGTCGGCGGAATCGAGATTGCCGATGATTTTGTCGAAAAAACTGTGATTGGGCATGATTTCAGAACACCGAATGAGAAATTCAAATGAGACGATTTCGAGATGGCTTCACGCTCCGCGTTGCCTATTTCACAGGTCTAGGCTCGCAAATGTAGAAAGGATTGCCTTCCGGATCGGAATAGAGCCTTGTTTTTACTCCGACGCGCTCGGACTCGTCCGAAATGGGCTCGAACCCGTTGCGAGCCAAAGTCTCGACGGACGCGTCGAATTCACTAGTCTCGCAAAGCCATGCTATTCGACCCCGCGAAACCGATAATTTCTCCCCAGGCGCAACTTGCTCCAAGATCAGAGAGGAACAACTATCCAATTTGAACTCCACCCAGAAATTGCTGTCCATTATCGGCGGACCTAGATTCAAAACATCCCGGTAAAATGAACGCGAAACCTTCATATTTTCTATTTTCACCACAACTCCGTGTATATGGTTTCGAGCGGCTCCTACGGGGCTATGGTTTTTCACTGTGTTGGACATCTGATATTCCTTTTTTTAAATCTCGTTAACTCACTAATTTTTCGCGCGCCGACAAACCTTTTCCTATCGGCTTTCTCCAACGTCGCGAATGCGACAATAGCATCCGGCAAGGCGAAAAGCAAGTCTTGGAATCGACAAAGGTATGCCTTGATATCTCGCTTGTCAATTTTCGCTGATTGGATTTGAGCCTCAGTATCGACGGTGAAGCGAAAAGCCGTAATTTGGCGGATCCCTCTGAAATCAACAGGCGGATCGGAATGTTCTTATCCGATTCCGCATCTAAAGAGCCAGTTGGTTCTAAAGTTCCCACATTTTTCACCGGAAATATTGAATCAAAGTGGAAACGGGGGTAAATTCAAACGTAATGTGAATTTGTGTTGAAAAAAAGGGAAAATTTAGATGAAAACGACGATGAGAAAAGACGTTTTGAACTCATTGAAGGACGGCGGAATCAAAGTGCTCGACTGCCACACTCACATCGGGATATCGTTCAACAACTACGTGGCGACAGGCGACGACGGCTTCCAGGCGGACTATGCGGACCCGGCTTCGGTTCTCGCGGAACTCGCGGAAACCTATCCGGGCACTATCATATGGGGCACCGACACTCCATACCACTATTTCGCCCAGAAATTTCTGGATCAGGACGGCAATCTGCAGGATTGCAGACTGATGGCTCCCTACGACGCGGAAATAAAAATATTGCGCGCCATTCCAAAAAACGCCGCGAATGAAATAGCGTACGAGAACATTTTGAAATACCTTCAATGAACGGAACAAGATTGAACGGAGACGACAACGGCACCAGTACCGGAAAAAACTGGCGCTGGCAATTGCGCGAAGCAGTCCGCTCGCTCGCGGAACTCGCGGCGCTCCTGCCGGAGCGGGCGGAGGAGATCGCCTCCATCTCCGAAACGGCCGCCGTGATCGAACGAAGGTTTCCCACGCTGGGCACTCCGTATTACGCCTATCTGATAGATCCAGGAACTCCTTTGCTCGAAGATCCGATCTTCAAACAGGTTTTCCCGAACACCGCCGAGTTGGACGGCGCCGAAACGCTCGGGTTCGACCCGCTCGGAGAGGAAAAGGATTCTCCCGTTCCAAGGTTGATCCACCGTTACGCCGACAGGGCGTTGCTATTGGCGACGAATAAATGCGCGGTTCATTGCCGGTTCTGCCTGCGGAAACGCGGTTGGAGCGACGGAGCCGCGAAATTCGCGATCTCCGACACGGAGCTCGCCGCCGCCGCCGCTTATCTAGCGGCCCACCCGGAAATCGGAGAAGTTTTGATTTCCGGAGGGGACCCTCTTCTTCTGGAAACCGCGGAACTCGCGGAGATAATATCGCGAATATCGCGGGTTCCATCCGTAAAAATCATCCGCGTCGGCACCAGGGTTCCGGTCGTCCTGCCAATGAGAATCGACGACGAATTGGCGGAGCTTCTCGGCTCCACTCCGAGCCTGTGGGTGGTCACGCATTTCAACCATCCGGCGGAGCTGACTCCCGAGTCTCTAGCGGCCTGCTCGAAACTCATCTCCCGCGGCGTTCCGATGCTCAACCAAACCGTACTTTTGAAAGGGGTTAATGACGATCCCGATATCTTGAAGGAGCTTTTCGCGAGTCTCGCTGGCAACAGAGTCAAACCGCACTATCTGTTTCACATGGATCCGGTCGCCGGCGCGGGGCATTTCGCGACCGGCGTGGAAAAAGGACTGGAGATAATGAAAACTTTGCGAAACAGAATATCATCCGTCGCCACGCCTATCTTCGCCATCGACCTGCCGGGCGGCGGTGGAAAAGTTCCATTGACGCCCAACTACGAGCGCGGCGGAGCTTACGAGGGAATCAATGGTGAACTAATCAAACATTCACCTTTTTATTATTACCGGGATCCGTGATAATTCAGATTGCGCTTTTCCACCTAGTTGTTCTTTTCTCCATCGTCACGCTTTTCTCGACTTGAAAAAACATTATGGATGACATAATATTTTTTGCTACGACATATGAATCTAGCTCTTGTTCCCGCTAACCGCTAGTTGCGCGGCAAAAATCAAAGAGGAACTGGAAAGGGAGAAAAGGTATCTTGTTCCTTAAACCGATTCCGTCGTGAATATGATTTTTTATGGAGGTTTGTATGGACGCTAAATTCACCAACAGTTTGGCTGAGGAACTACGGGCGATCAAGGATTCAGGATTGTTCAAGGAGGAGCGGATAATCTCGTCCCCCCCAAAAAGCGCGGGTGGAAGTGGACGGTCTAGGTGGGTCTAGGTGACCAAGTGTTGAACATGCGCGCGAACAACTGCCTGGGGCTGGCGAACCATCCGGCCGTGGTGGTGGCCGCGAAATTCGCGGAAACGCTCGAAGAGACGAAACGGGCGGAGT
>JAADHT010000053.1 GCA_013151705.1 Kiritimatiellota bacterium
CTGTCAAGAGCTCCGCGAACTATGTGATAACGAACCCCCGGCAGATCCCTCACGCGTCCACCTTTGACCAGCACGACCGAGTGCTCCTGAAGATTATGACCCTCGCCACCGATGTAGGCCGTGATCTCCTCGCCGTTGGTCAGCCTGACTCTCGCGATTTTACGCAAAGCCGAGTTCGGCTTCTTGGGAGTTCTGGTCGTGACCTGCAGGCAAACCCCGCGGCGTTGCGGGCAGTTGCCCAGCGCTCTGGACTTGCTCTTGGTCGTCTTTCTCCGCCTGCCGTGTCTAACTAACTGATTGATTGTTGGCATTCTATATCTTCCTAAATTTTCCGCCCTTTTTCACAGGGCGAGTTTCAACTCAAATAATCCCACGCAAACCCGAAAACGGGCCCATAGTCTAGTACCTATTTGCGATATTGCAACCCGGTTTTGAAAAAACTTGGAAAAAATTTCAGCGGGGGGAAATAACTCGGCAAACCATCTGCCCGCGCGAACAGAGAATCGGTAAAGAAAAACAAGGGCGGAACAGGCTCGCGTTTGCTTTACTTGTCAGTCTGGCGAATTTCAAGATTACGTGGAACCCGTCGACGCCGGCTTTTCCGCCAGTGACGGGATTTTTCAATTTGTGACGCGGCAAAACTACAGACCGGATAGAACGGACTTTGCCGGATGCGCGGGAATGACGTTGAGTGTTTTCGCGAAGGAACCGCGAGCGTCGAGCCGATCGCCAACGACAAATTCGGAAAGAGCTACGGTCTGTTCGTTTCCAAAAAGACAAGGCGAACCTTCACGCGTCGGCGACTCGGGGCATCCAAACGAGCTCCATCCCCATTTCGGCGTGTCGTGTAGAAACTTAAGGAGCAGTTCGGATTTGACGGCGGCATGTTCCGGGCTGTCCCAGAGATTGTTGATTTCATTCGGATCGCTTTCCAAATCGAACAACTCGCCGTAAGGGTGGTTTCTATAGTTGGTTTTCTCGTCGCGCAGGTGGGATTGGCATCCGTGGCAGCCACTGCCGTCCTTCTCTTGAAAAATGGAGGAATCCGGATTTTCCATCTGAGTCATTTTGAAATGCGGCGGATTTTTCTTGTGTTCCCCTTCCGTGACGGCGGGTAGCGTGAGCTCGTCCGGATCGTACATTTTATCCCAAGGCTCCGAGACTAGACCCTGTTCGAAAAGGTCTCGCAGCCATGCCCCCACTTGTTTCAAACTCACAGTCCTGCAATATTGATTCTTTATCACTGGGATTCGGCACTTTCGATTTGAAGTTTTACGCGGTCGGGATATATTCCTGATCGTTTGACGATTAAACCGCTATGGAGAATTATCAATGGCTGAGAACAAATTGGAAAGAGCGTTGTGGGGAAGCCGAATCGGTTTTCTCATGGCGGCGGTCGGCTCGGCGGTCACATCTGGCGATTCAGTTTTCAGGCGTATAAAAACGGCGGCGGCGCGTTTCTCGTGCCGTATTTCATCGCCTTGGTCGTCGCGGGTATTCCGTTGATGATTTTGGAATACGCTCTCGGGCACAGTCAACGCGGTTCGACGCCATTGGCGTTCCACAAGATATCCAAACGCTGGGAGTTCGCCGGTTGGTGGATGCCGATAGTCGCCACGATGGGCATTCTATTCTTTTATTCAGTCGTCATAGCCTGGTGTCTCGATTATTTCGTGTTCTCGTTTAGTCTTGCTTGGGGAGCGGAACCCTCGAAGTTTTTCGACACCTATCTCGGAGCCACCAGCGGCGCCGATATACTCGGCGGATTGAACATTCACGTGTTGATATCCACCGCCATAATATGGTTTCTCTGTTGGTTAATCTGTTTTCGCGAGGTGAACCACGGTATAGAGAAGGCGTGCCTGGTGTTTATGCCGCTACTTCTCGTTCTCACAGCCATTCTCGTTGGCACGGCGGTTACGCTTGATGGGGCGGGCGCGGGAATCGCGCAGTACCTGAAACCCGACTGGGACAAGATAAATTTCATAAAAAACTTCAACAACTCGGCGGTGTGGGATGTCTGGACATCCGCGTTCGGGCAGATATTCTTCACACTCTCGCTCGGTTTCGGGATCATGATCACCTACGCCAGCTACCTTCCGAAAAAGACGGATATCACAGGTAACGCGTTATGGATTTGCATCGCGAACTGCGCGTACTCCATATTCGCGGGATTCGCGGTTTTCGGGATTCTAGGATTTATGGCGAAAACCCAGGGCGTTCCTTTGGACCAAGTGGCGACGAAAGGCGGAGGACTCGCTTTCATCGTCTATCCGCAGGCGATCAATCAACTCCCGTTTTCAGAGTTGGGCAAGGGATTGTTCGGAGCCGCGTTTTTTCTAGCTCTAGTCATCGCTGGTTTATCCTCGGCCATCTCTCTTATCGAAGCGTTCGTTTGCGCTGTGACAGACAAATTCAACGTCCACCGCGGCGGAGTCGTGACGTTCATTTGCGTCGGCGGCTATATGGGCAGTATGATTTACGCCACCGGCGCGGGTCCGCACATACTGGATTTGGTCGATCATTACGCGAACCACGCGTTGATAATGGGGGGAATTCTCGAATGCGTGCTGGTAGGATGGATAATGAAAGTGGAAATCGCCAGAAAACACGTGAACGGTTCCGGAGGCCTGCATCTACCAAAAGTCTGGAACTACACCGTTAAATTCGTGACTCCGGCTATATTGACACTGATACTGTTTCTAGCTCTAAAATCGGATGTGGAGACTTTCACCGCCAAGGATTTCAAATACGCGCCAACAATCATATATGGAATTAGAACAGTCGCCTTCACTCTCCTTTTCGCATGGGGGTTCGCCTCGTTTAAATGGTACCGCAAAGCCGCGCACAAACCGGAGGACGAGCATCTGCTGACGTGACAAACTTATGGAGGGACGTAGCTGAGGAAGTAATCTGAATCACCAACAAAATCAGTTCTACGGACGGCTAACCGCCGCCGCGGACTTTAGTGTTCACGGCAAGATGCAAATCAAGAGGTTTATCCGCGATAATCTCGTGATGGGAGAATAAGCTAGTGCGTTGTCCGCAATGCCAGTGTTTGGAGGATAAAGTGGTGGATTCGCGCGCCGTCAAAGACGGTGCGGGAGTGCGCAGACGCCGGGAATGCGCCAACTGCGGACACCGCTACACGACCTACGAGGGCATAATCCACGCGGAACTGAAGGTAGTCAAAAAAGACGGAGAGCTCCGCGAGGAGTTCGACCGCGAGAAACTGCGTCTGGGCATTGAGAAGGCCTGCTGGAAACGCCCAGTGAGTTCGGAGGACATCGAAAAGCTCACAGAGAGGATCATTCGCGGAGTCGAGGCCGATTTCGACCGCGAGGTTCCGAGCAGCGAGATCGGAAAAAGAATAATGGAGTCGTTGCGCGAGGTCGACGAGGTGGCATACGTACGCTTCGCCTCGGTGTATCGCCGCTTCAAAGACATCGAACAGTTCATCGAGGAGATAAAAACCCTTGGCGGCGGCGCTCTCTCCTCCGAAACCCGCCGCTGAGTCGCGCCATGCCCAATTGGAACGCCATATTTGGATTCACGCGTTTTGGAATACTTTGACCGCGTCGCACTACTCATCGAGATTTTCTCTTGAGGCTAAGCGTTGTTTGTCAAATGTTCAACGTATTATTCGCCCATCTTATTTTAGAAGGGTTTTCGAAGTTCCAATCGTGAAAAATAGTGAAAATTGGTTGATTTCATTCGCGATTGGTCGATATCGGAGACAATATGCGCCCCCCTTATCATCACATCTACAAACAGGACATATTTTGAACATGAAATTCGCGATAACCATCTGTTTCGCGGTGTGGGGATTTTCCGCGACATTCGCGGAGCGTCAATCCACATCCGCGGACGCGACACGAAGGCCAGTCAAAAAAAACGCGCTTCCCCGGATTGCTTCACAGCGGAATTCGCGGACAAAAACGGGTGCTTCCCAAAAAAACAAAACGAAAAACGACGACACCGAAAACAGCGTCGCCATCAAACGGAAGCTGAAAACGAAATTGTCGAATCTGCAGCGCGCGATGGCGCCGGTAACCGGGATAGACGCGGATTTCAAGCAGTTGAAAAAACTCTCGATTTTCTCGAAAACGCTTCTGATAACCGGAAAGATGACCATCAGAACGCCCCACTACTTCAAATGGGAGATATCGACGCCGCTGAAATCGTCCTTGGTAGTGGACGGCGACAACGTCAGCACTTGGGACGAGGAGGCGAACGAGAAGATCACGATGTCGCTGAAGGACAATCCGGTCGCCGGAAGCGTATGGACTCAGATGGACGCGTTTTTCATGGGGCGCTACGACAAATTGGGAAAATTGTACGACATCGAATTGATCACGGACTCTCCTCTAACGCTGAGATTCAAACCGTGGACGAAACCACTCTCGACTATAATGAAAAACGTGATCCTCGTCTTCGGCGAAATCAACGGTCGCGCCTACCTCAAAAAAGTTGTGATGATCGAAAACGGAGGGGATTCGACCACTATAGATTTTATGAACGTCAAACTGCGAACCGCGAAATCCGCGGATAAAAACATTTTCAATCGCTAACGCTCACCCTGTTCGAAAAGGTCTCGCAGCCATTGTGGACACTTATTTCGAGTGTGAGGCCGCGTTTTTCGAGCTTGCGAGGCCGCTACTTTGGAGCAAACGCTTGCTTGACTATTCTCTCCAAGCAAGTATTTTTAATTTCCGGAAACAGAGTCGAGCCAACGGTGGAATCATAATGTTTTCCGCTTTCAGCGGGGGACATTTGACTTAAAGGAATATTTATGGAAGAATTAAAAAAACTGAAAAGCAATCTGGGATTGGTGATCAAAGGAAAAAACGAGGTTGTGGACTTGGTGGTTTGCGCTCTCTGCGCCGGTGGCAACGTTCTGATGGACGATGTGCCGGGTGTCGGAAAAACAACGCTTGCCAAGGCGTTGGCCAGTTCGATACACGGTAGATTCCAGCGGGTGCAGTTCACGCCGGATTTGTTGCCTTCCGACATAACCGGAATCTCGATCTTCAATCCGAAAAACGCGGAATTCCATTTCAGGAAAGGACCGATATTCGCCAACGTGTTTCTAGCCGACGAGATCAACCGAGCCTCGCCCAGGACGCAGTCGGCGCTGCTCGAGGCGATGAACGAGGGGCAGGTCACGGTCGAGGGGAAAACGTATCCGCTGCCGAAACCGTTTCTGGTGATAGCGACGCAGAACCCCATCGAGTACCAGGGCACATATCCGCTTCCCGAGGCGCAACTCGATCGATTCGCGATACAACTGGAGATAGGTTATCCCGACGCTGAGGCCGAGACGGAGATAATGCGGTCCAGACGCGGAGTTGATCCCTTGGACGCCTTGAAGCCGGTGATCGACACCGACGCGATATCCGCGGCGCAGAAGAAAATATCCGTGATCGAGGTGGAGCGAAGCGTCGAGGCTTACATCGTTCAGATCGTCCGAGCCACGCGGGAAGACATCCGCATCCGATTGGGCGCCAGTCCGCGTGCGCTTCTCTCGCTCACTCGCTGCTCGCAGGCGAAAGCGTTTCTGGACGGAAGAGATTTCGTAACTCCGGACGATGTTCGCAAAATGGCTCCTCACGTCCTCTCGCACAGAATAATACTGGACAACAAGGTGAAGTATTCCGGAGCGAAAAAGAAAGAGATATTCGAAAGCGTCCTGTCGAAAATAGCGGTTCCGCTGTAACTTATTTATCGTATCTTTCGGGAATCTCCATTTCCGAATCAACCGGAATGGAGAATTTTGGCATATTGGCGTAGATAAGTCCATCGACCGGGTGCAGTTTCGCCTCTTTGATCAAAAATCTCACTATTTCAAAGGAGTTGAATCTCAATTTATTTTTGCGCAGATAGTCGTTTACAAGTTTATCCAGCCTTTTTCGCGCGGCTTTGTCGTCGTCCACCGCCAATTTAAGCTCTTTGATGATATGCGGATCCTTTATCAACAAGCCTATTTTCGGATCCTTCTCGATTCTCATGTTTTTGGGCTGTTCCATCACTATTCGGGTGGTGAACCGCAAAGTTCCAATACTGTTCCTCATCGCGCGCACCGGAATCGAACTGGTCGCCAAGAGTAGTTGATCCGCGTCGGGATCCCTGCCTTCCGGAGTTGTGGCTATTCTTGTCGATGTGGACAGAGCCTTTTCGGCCGATGGCGGTCCGGCGCTGTTGTGTTTCACGACAACGTCCGCCGGCGCCTCCACTTGAGTTATATCCATATTCAGTGGAACCGTGTCCAAAACGACTTTGGGAAGGTCATGCGGTTGGCGTTTCGGCTTGAATTTAGGCTGTGGCAGACCATCATCGCTTTTCCCGACGCTGTCCGACGCCACGCCGGGAGCGTCACCAATCGGAGACTCCATTTTGATGTTCGCTCCGGCCTGAAACGGTCTGAGCGAGGGAACCACCTTGCCGGTCGGAGGTGATTCCGTTACGATCTCCCGCGTCATTTTCATGCTGACCGGGGTGACGGATGTTTTCGGGACGTTGGCCGTCTGTTTGGTCGGAGTGGTCTTTTCCACGGCGGGTTGTTGAGTCGGAATCGGCAGACGCTCGACAACCGACGTGGACTGCACTTTCGGAAGGGACGCCACGCTCTCCCTGATCGCCATCGCGATGCTTTCTCTAGCTAAATTGTTCACGTTTATGGTCATCTCTTTGGGCGCGGGCTTAAGCGCTTCGTTCAAATACGAAGAGAACACCCAGATGGCGCAAAGCAAAGCCGCTATCAAGTGTATCACCACAGCGGCGAGCAGACATTTCCCCACCACGCTCATTCTCGTGTCGGAAAGCATCAATTTCAACAGGAGGTATATCAGAGCCACTCCCGCGACTATGGCCAGGAACCCGAGAATAAGGCGGGTAAGGGCGGCGTAGTCGAATTTTTTAACCACCTCCCTTGACGTGCTTTGGTACACTTGATAATCAGCCGGATTTCTGCTTTGCCGGTTCGAGCTGAAATAAATCCCGAATCCTTCCAGAGTCATTGTCGGGCTTGTCTCATCGAACGCGCTGTTAATCGGAGTTCCGAAATTCTCGGGCTTCATGAATTTCCCGTCAACAAAATAACTACGGTACAAATCGAATCCCCCGAATCCGCCATCGCGGTTGGATGAGAAATAGATGGTGTTTTCCCTAGGGGTTATGACGGCCTTTCGCTCGTCGAAACGGGAGTTGACCGCCCTCAAGTTGACCGGATTGGAGTATTCCGGTGGAGCGGGAATTATATCTTTGGATTCATCCTCTTTTTGGGGAGCCTCGGCGACGTAGATGTCGTAGTCGGGAGCATCGACGCCCGCGTCGGCGTTGGAGTCGGGACGGTCGGACGAGAAGAACATTTTCAGATTGTCTGGAGAAACCGCCGGTTCCACCTCATTGGCGCTCGTGTTGACGCGTTTTCCCAGGTTCAACGGTCTCGACCATCGTTCGCCGTCGCGGTATGAATACCAGATGTCGTAGCCGCCGTATCCACCGGGACGGTCGGAATGGAAAAAAAGGAATTTCCCGTCGCCGCTGAATTCGGGCCCCAAATCGTTGTAGGCTGAATTCACGGCCCCCAAAGCTGTTTGTTTGCTCCAGCCTTTTTTCTTTTTGTAGGAAACGTAGAGGTCGAAATTGCCGTCCTCGCGCTCGTGCGAAAGGATAATCAATTTCCCGTCGGGTGAAATCGTGGCGTCCCGGTTGTTTCTCACCGTGTTGATATGGCCGTCAAGCGGTTTCGGAGGTTCCCACAAAATGGTTCTCAAGGAAGCGTTGATGGCCCGTTGTCGAATAGTGGTTCCATCGCTGTAGTATTTCAAAAAACTTACCGCGAGTCCCGCGAGCAACAGAAAAACCACAAGAAGAGTTATGGAGACCGAGATTATCACGGTCTTCCACTTCCTCCAGAATGACTCTTTAAGACTTTTCTCTCGCTCTTTCATATCCGTATCCGTATCGTCCGTGTTGGCGTATTAGCACGCCACCGAAGTTTTGCATATGAACGTCGTCTCACCAACGTGGCGTCCGATTTCAAGAGTTGCCACCTTCGGGCTGATATCAAAGCGCTTCCAACGCGTCAAGCACTCTTTAGCCGTCTACCGACTCCAGAACTCCAGAACTCCAGAACTTTAGAACTTTAGAACTTTAGAACTCCCCTACCGCGTTTGGCTGACGTAACCGATATTGGCGTCCATTATGCCACTGGCCTTGCAGGCCGCCACCGCCGCCGCCACATGGCCGTGGAGGGCGTTTTTATCGCCTCTGACGAGAACCTTCTGCTGAGGGTTGCGTTTCAACATCCGCTTCATTTCCATTTGGATGTTCGACAAGCGCATTCGTTTTGATCCCAGGTAGTAGCTGCCGTCCGCGCGCACGTTGATGATGATGGCCTTGGACGCTGAACTGAGGTTGAGGTCGGTTTCCGGAAGATTGACCTCTATGTCATGCTCATTCTCGTTGAATGTCATCGTGACCAGGAAAAATATGATGAGAATGAACATTATATCCACAAGCGGCGACGTATTGATCACACCATCGTCTATCACTTCCTCTTTTCTGCGTATTTTCATAAAAAACCTCTGTTTATATTCGTAATTCCATCCACGCCGAGCGGAGAAGGGCGGGCGGGGACGCTCCGCCCTACCAATCACGCCTCATGCCCCACGGAAATGGGCGGGTGCGGACACCCTCCACAGGTTTACGCGCCTCGGGCGTGCTGATAAACTCCGCCCTACCAATCACGAATTACGATTTGCGTCCTGGTAGATGTCCATGAAATCGTTGCAGGCCGTCTCCAAATCATCGGCGAAATCGTCCACTTTGCGGTTGAAGAAGTAGTATATCACGAGAACGGGAATGGCTATTGTGAGACCAGCGGCGGTGGTAACCATCGCCTCGTATATGCCGTTCGCGAGTTTCGCGGCTTTACCAATCGCCTCGGTCGAGTGAGCGACCGTTCTGAACGCGGTTATCATACCGTACACGGTTCCCAGCAGTCCGAGGAGCGGGGATATGGCGGCGATTATTTTGAATACCCTGATGCTTCGGGAGAGATGCGAGACTTCGATGCCGGCGGCGTCTTCGACCGCTTTCTCCACGATAGCCGCGTCTCTTCCCTTGCGCCATTTCGAGATGCCTGATTTGATTATGTTGCCTATTGGAGTTCTGGAATTCACGCAATGCTCGTACGCTTTATCCAGATCCGGACTCTTCTGGTCTAGCGATTTTTTCAATTCCGGGATAAAGAAGTCCGGGACGATGTACTTTTTGCGCATCATTATGCCGCGCTCCAAAAGGAAAGTCAGGGCGATGAGGGAACAGAGTGCCAGTGGAATCATCACGTACCCGCCCTTGAAAATCAAGTCGAGCGCGGTTTCCTGTTTGTTCTCCTCAGCCACCGCGGTTTGTTTCGACGCCGACGCCGTGTTTCGATCCGCCGAGGGGGCGGCTGGCGCGGATTGCGCGAGAATCGCGGCGTTCAAGCACATCATCACACCTAGCGCCATCAACCATCTTGAAATCGATTTCGAATTGCTCATATCATCTCCTTAAATTATTGTTCAGCGTCGAAAGAAATACCGCGCGTTTGTCGAAAAATCATTGTTCGAGTGTTTTGAGCTTTTTCAAGGTCAAAACAACAAAATCCCATATTCAGCCAGCCGCATAAGTACGAACGCGCCACGGTCGTTCAGACCCTTGTCATATCCGAGCTTCCAAGCGGATAGACGTTGAATCCCATGTCATAGAGCTTTTTGTGCTCCAAAATGTTGCGGCCGTCGAAAACAAAGGCCGGCTTGGACATTGATTCGAACAAGCGGGGATAATCCAAGGTTTTGAACTCACGCCATTCAGTCAGAATCAAGATGGCATGGGCGCCCTCCGCGCAAACGTATGGATCGTCCGCGTACTCCACCATCTCCTCGAATCCAGCCAGATCCTTTCTAGCGTTCTCCAGCGCCTCCGGATCGTAAACGCGGAGAAGCGCCCTCTCCTCGAGAAGCATTTTGCTGATGTATATCGCCGGAGCCTCGCGGGTGTCGCCAGTGTCGGCTTTGAAAGCGAATCCGAAAACCGCTATCTTTTTGTTGGCGATGGTGTTGAACATGCTCGCGACGATTCTTTTGACGAAACGCCGCTCCTGAAAGTCGTTTATTTTGACAACGCCCTCCCAGTAATCCGCGACTTCGGGCAATCCGTAGTGTCCGCAAAGGTAAACTAGATTCAAAATATCTTTTTTGAAGCAGGAACCTCCGAAACCAACGCCGGCGCGCAGAAATTTGCTCCCGATGCGGGAATCCATTCCGACCGCCTCCGAGACTTCGGTGACGTCGGCGTCCGTCTTCTCGCAAAGCGCCGAAATGCTGTTGATCGAGGAAATGCGCTGCGCGAGCATCGCGTTCGCCACAAGCTTCGACAACTCGCTGCTCCAAACGTTTGTTGTTTTTATCTTCTCTCTTGGCACCCAGTTCGCGTAAATGTCAACGACTCGGCGAAGCGCCTCTTGCCCAGCTTCCGTCTGCATCGCTCCGATCAAAACCCTGTCCGGATTCCGCAGGTCGTCAACGGCGGTTCCCTCGGCCATGAATTCGGGATTGGAGAGCACTTCGAAGTGTATGCCTTTCGTATTGGATTCAAGTATCTTGTGCATCGCCTCCGCCGTTTTCACCGGCAACGTGCTTTTCTCCACGACTATTTTGTCGTCTTCCGCGTATTCTATGATCGTTCTGGCCGTGGTCTCCCAATATTGAAGGTCGGCGGCCATTCCGGCTCCCTCGCCGAAAGTTTTCGTGGGAGTGTTGACGCTGACGAAGATGATTCCCGCCTCCTTGACGGCCACCTCGATGTCGGTTGAGAAGAAAAGATTTTTGTTTCTGGTCCTTTCAACGACCTCTTTGAGCCCCGGTTCGTATATTGGAAGCTCGTCCGAATTCCAAGCGTGTACACGCTGTTCATTCACATCCACCACGGTGATTTGGCATGCCGGACATTTGTCGGCGATAACGGCCATCGTGGGGCCGCCCACGTAACCCGCGCCGATGCAGAGAATTTTTCTGAATTTATCCATCGTTAAAATATTTCTCCCGGTTTTGAGGCGAATAAATAAATAAACAACACAACGCCCGCGAAAAAAGCCGCGAAACGCGAATCCGATCAGGAATCTACCTCGAAACGGGCGTTATTCAACAACTCATGCGAAAAAAAAGGAAAAGTCCGAACAAGCCTGAGTTGTGAACCGGATTTGCTTTACCGTATCACGGATTTGATTTTTCATTCAGAGCGGCGCAGGCGGGCGGCGTAGGCGCCGTCATACGATGGACAGGGAATTAGCGTCAATTCCTCCTCCAAACGGAAATTCGGATGTAGGCGCAGAAAACGCTCGACCATTTCCGCGTTCTCCTCTTTTTCCAGACTGCAGGTGCTGTAGACCAGAGAGCCGCCAGGCTTGATCAACTCCGCCGCCGCGTCAAGCATTTTTCTTTGAATGGCCGTCAATTCTCTCAATTTGCGTTCGGTGAACCTCCAAAGAGCGTCTGGCCGGCTCCGATACACCCCCGTGTTCGCGCAGGGCGCGTCGAGCAGCAGCAAATCCGCGGAATTAGCGGGTAAAGGCGGCGACAGCGCGGAAGCCGCGAGAATCGCGACTTTCGATGAGGTCGCGAAACCCGCGGCCGCGAGGTTCGCGGACGTTCTGGCGTGACGGCGCGAGGAGGAGTCGGCGGAGACGAGCAGAGCGCCGTCCGGAAGTTTTTCGGCGAGCAGCAGCGTTTTCCCGCCTGGCGCGGCGCAAATATCGATGACAATGTTGTTCGGTTTCAATTCGCACAACGAGCATACCGCCGCCGTCGCCGGATCCTGGATGTATATTCGGCCGGTTGCCAGCCAATCCGACGCGAAAAGCGCGGTAGCGTCTTCGGTTGTGTGGAAATCGCATCCATTCGCCCATTCCGGCAGCTCCAGTCCGCGACATCCCGCGGCGGCCAGTTCCGTTGGCGAAACGGCCCCCTTCACAACTCTGAACGAAAGGGGCGGGCGGTTTCCGGCCAGGATACCCGCGGTCTTGACCCGTTCGGAATCGGGCCCCCATCTGTCGAACAAAAGTTTCGGAATGTTCCATGCGGCCCAGGGAGGAGCGGTTTCCGCGAGTTTCGCGGGTCCCTCCGCGATCGCCCGTCTCGCGACGGCGTTGACGAATCCCGCGACTTTCGCGTCGTGCGATTTCCGCGTCAATCCGACGGCGACGTTCACGGCGGAACGCGCTTTGATTCCAGTTTGAAAAAAGCATTGCGTCAAGAGACTCGCCAAAATTCGGAAGATATCCGGTTTCACCGGGCGTTTCCTGCCGGAATCCGCCAATCTCGCGATAATATGATCCACAAGACCTTTGTTGCGGAAATAGTTGAAAAGGAGGTCAGTCAAGATTCGGGCGTACGGCTCGTTTCGATATGAATCGACCAGTTCGTCCAAATTCTCCCCGGTGTCCCAGCGTTTCAACGCTGCTATGGTGGCTACAAAGGTTTTTTCAGCCGTGCCGGGGGATTTTTCAGGTCTGTTCGCTTTGCCGCGGGAAGATTTCACGACAAACCGCTGATGTTGAGAAAGTTTTTCAAAAGGGCGTGTCCATATTCGGTGATGATCGACTCAGGATGGAACTGGACGCCATAAACGGGCAGCGAGTGGTGGCGCGCTCCCATTATGATTCCGTCTTCGGTCTCAGCGCTCACCTCCAAGCAGTCGGGCATTGTTTTCGGGTCCAACGTGAGAGAATGGTAGCGAGTGGCTTTGAAGGGGCTTGGCAATCCGGTGAACACGCCTTTCCCGTCGTGGTGTATGTCCGAGATT
>JAADHT010000150.1:0-5451 GCA_013151705.1 Kiritimatiellota bacterium
ATGAACGCTTGAGAGGAATGGGTGGGGAAGTTCTGGAGTGCGGGAGTGCTGGAGTGTGGAGAAAGTAGAGCGGAGCGTCCCCGCCCGCTCCGGAGCCTGTGGCGATGCGGAAGTGCGGAAGTGCGTGAGAGGGAAAAAAGTGAAGAACAACGGGCGCCAACGCGGGTGTGAGAATATGATTTGACTGATTGGACCGATCAGGCGGATTTGTCTGATGAAAATTTACAACAATGAAGGAGATGACGATGGGCAATTACTACAGTGATCTAGGGCCTGATTTTAAAACCAGGCAAGTGGAAATCAACGCGATTCCCGCGTACCAATACTCGAAGACGATGGCGGCGGAGGTCAAAAGCAAATCGGTATCCAAAGTGGAGATGCTTGAAATCTACGAATCAATGCTGCTTATCCGCGAGTTCGAGGAGATGATTCTCAAATTGCGTACTGGCGCGTACGAGGCGTTGAGCGATTTCGAATACCGCGGTCCGACGCACTTGTCCATCGGACAGGAGGCGACGGCCTCCGGCGCATGCTCGATGCTCTCCCTGACCGATTACATCACATCGACGCACCGCGGACATGGAGACTCCATCGCGAAAGGTTATCATGCCATCAAATCGATGTCCGAGAAGCAACTTAAAGAGAGGTGCCCCGAATTCTCGGAGCTGAAAGGAGGCGATCTGCTCGAGGCGGTGATGGAGGACCATGTGTTCAGAACCATCGCGGAACTTTTCGGCAAAGAGGAGGGATACGGCAAGGGGCGCGGCGGCGGAATGCATATCGCCGACTTCAGAATTGGTCATCTGGGCGCCAACGCCATAGTGGGCGGCGGGGTTCCGATAGCGACCGGCGCGGCGATGACATGCCGGATAGAGGAAAGGATGTGCGGCCGCATGGTCTGCTGTTTCGCCGGAGACGGGGCGTATTCCAACGGAGTCGTTCTGGAGACCTTGAATTGGGCAAGCCAGGACCAGTTCAAAAACCAACTGGCTGAAACGAAAATGGGACTGCCCATAATCTACTGCATTGTGAACAACCACTTCGGAATGACCGGACGCGCGGATGGCGAAGTGAACGGAGTCGACTATCTGGCGAGAAGAGGCGCGGGATTCGCTAACGACAACATGAAGGCCGAAGTCGTCAACGGAATGGACGCGCTCGCCGTCCGCGACGCCATCGCGAGAGCGAAGAAAACGATCGCCGCCGGCGAGGGACCGGTTCTGCTGGAGCTCGACACATACAGATACTACGGGCACTCGCTATCCGACCCGCGCACGGAATATCGCACGAAGGAGGAGGAGGCGCGGTGGAAGAAAGTCGATCCGGTCGCGACTTTCAAGAAAAGACTGCTCGACGCGAAAATCGCGAAACCCGCGGAACTCGCGGCCATAGAGGAGAAGGTGGTTGAACGAAACGAAAGAGCGGCCAGGCGCGCGGCCGACTCACCCGATCCGAAACCCGCGGACGTCATCAAATACATGTATGCCGACACCGCTTGCGACGAGGTTCCCGCGGAATTCGCGGACGCCAAACTGCGAACGGAGCCACCTCTGGCCAAACGCAACGCCGCCGGTCTGACCACATACCGGGATGCCATCCGCGAGGGGATAGTCGAGGAGATGACGCGCGACAAACGCGTGGTGCTATACGGCGAGGATGTCGCCGAATACGGAAACGCGTTCAAACTGACGAAGGGTATGCTCGAGGCGTTTGGGCGCGACAGGGTTTTCAACTCCCCGATCTCCGAGGCCTGCATTTGCGGCACGGGGGTTGGAATGGCGATGAGCGGATACCGNNTCGAGCTGATGTATATGGACTTCGCCTTGATGGCCTCCGACCAGATTTCCAACCAGGCGGCGAAATGGCACTACATGACCGGAGCGGCCACCACCGTTCCGATGGTCATTCGCTGCAGCGTCGGCGGAGGAAAAGGCTACGGCGGACAACATTCGCAGTCGCTGGAGTCAATGTTCGCGCACATTCCCGGAACCTACGTGGTCTATCCATCCAATCCGTACGACGCCAAAGGCTTGATAAAAACGGCGATCCGCGATGACAATCCCGTCATTTTCGTCGAGGGACAACTGCTCTACAACGAGAAAGGCGAAGTGCCGGAAGAGGATTACACTATTCCGCTCGGAGAGGCGAATGTTATTCGCGAAGGCGCCGATGTCACATTCGTCGTGTGGGGACCCGCCGTGGCGGACGCTCTCAAAGCGGCCGACGCTTTGGCCGAGGAAGGTGTTGAGACGGAAGTCATAGACCCCCGCACACTTGTTCCATTCGACTGGGAGACGGTATTCGAATCCGTCCGCAAAACCGGGCGCTGCGTGGCGATAAGCCAATGCGTGGACATCGGCAGCTTCACCGGCGAGATAGTCTCCCGCGTCACGGCCGAGTGTTTCGACTATCTCGACGCCCCCGTCGTGAAGATTGGCGCTAAAAACGGAATAGCCCCCCAAGCCTACACGTTGGAGGAGGCGTTCCTGCCGACTGCCGATGATATGATCGCGGCGGCGAAAGGACTGCTTTAGGGAAAACTCGAAATCCGAAGGGGATTAAATTTTCAATACTGAATGTTCAAGTCTCAATTTTCAATTCGGGAAATGGGAAAAAAAGAATGTTCAATATTGAATTTTCAATCCTCAATTTTCAGTTAGTCGGCGATAAGTCGATATTTACAAAATTGGGAATAGTGTGATGCCTGAAAGAGTATATGATTTGGAAGATAGACTAGTTGATTTCGCCATTAGTATCATAGACATAGTGGAGGGACTACCTAATGGAAGGGCGACAAATCATATAGCGAGTCAATTAATTCGATCAGGCACATCTCCTGCTCCAAATTACAGTGAATCCATGAGCGCGGAATCAAAACAAGATTTCATTCACAAAATAAAGATAGCTTTAAAAGAGTTGAGAGAATCACGAGTGTGGATGAAGATTATTATTCGTAGAAGATATTTGCAGAAGGATAATGAAGCGGTAAGCGCCATTAATGAATGCGAGGAACTTATACGCATACTTTCAGCAAGCGTTAAAACAGCATCTAAAGGAAAATAAATTACCTGCCTGTATTTATAAAAGAAGCGGATAATTCGCATTTTTTAGGTATTTGGGTTTCGTTGAATATTGAAAATTGAACATTCAATATTGGAAATTAACTTAAGGATAATAAAGATGGCTACAAAGGTACCGATACCGAAGTTGGGACAGTCCGAGGAGACGGTCGTTGTCGAGAATTGGCACGTGAAGGAAGGCGACGTGATAAAAAAAGGCGATGTTCTGTTCGACATCGAGACCGACAAGGCCGTTCTCGAAGTGGAGTCGCAGTTCGAAGGCACTTTGCTCAAGATAGTCGTTCCGGCCGGAAAAGAAGTGCCTGTGATGAGTATCGCGGCCGTCATAGGCGAGGAGGGCGAGGAGATTCCGAAAATCGAAGAGGTGAAAACGCCCGAGCCGGATAAGAAAGAAACGGGGAAACGGGGAAGCGGGGAGACGGAAAGAAAGAGAAGTGGAGAAACTGTGAAGAGGAGAGACGGGAAAGCCGGAGGAGGAAGCGGGAGCGCGGCTTCGGCTCCGGTCGCGCCTTCGGAACCAATCCGCAAACCGAATCCGTCTCCGCGGGCCAGAGCTTTCGCGAAGAACTATTTGGTGGATTTGGACACAATACCCGGAACTGGTGGAGAATCCGGACGCGTTACGGAGAAGGATGTTAGAAACTACTTGGAGATATCCGGATACAACGAAATAAAAATCACTTCGGCGGCGTTCAATCTGGCGAAAAAGAACGAGATACACCTGCTTGACGTGGTCGCGACCGGCGAATCGGGACGCGTGACCGTCGCCGACATACGCGCGGCAATTGCCGAGAAGCCGCGGGAATACAACGCTATGCGCAAGATAATATCCGCGAGACTCGCGGAGTCGAAACGGACGATCCCGCATTTTTACGTTACGGTAAGCGTCGATATGACAGATCTGCTGGCGAAACGCAAGGAGATGAAAGCCAAGGGATTGGGAGTCAGCGTTAGCGTGTTCATAATAAAGGCCGTGGCTTTGGCTCTGAAGGAGTTTCCGATGTTGAACGCGGCGACGGACGGAATGTCGATCAGCCATAAATCCCAAGTGAACATCGGCTTGGCGGTTAGTCTCGAGGGAGGTCTGGTGGTTCCGGTGGTCAAAAACGCCGACAAAAAGGAGTTGGACGAGATAGACGCGGAAGTCGCGGAACTCGCGGAGAAGGCGCGGTCGAACAAACTGACGCCGGGCGAGATGAAAGGCGGCACGTTCACCATCTCGAACATGGGAATGCTGGGAGTCGAGAACTTCGCCGCGATAATCAATCCCGGCGAAACCGGCATTCTGGCGGTTTCCTCGACGATTCCAACCCCCGTGGCGGTGGACGGTGAAATCGTCGTGAGAAACATTATGAAGATAACCCTTTCCGCCGACCATCGGGCCGTAGACGGAGCCGACGGCGCTAGATTCGCCAACGCCGTCAAAGCCAAACTCGAGAAGCCCGCGGAATCGGGTTAAGTTCAAAAAACGCGTTTTGACGAATCACCTTGACTGATTGAATGCGCCAAGTTTTCATTTCGAAATCCCAGTAGGTCCGTCTCGCCGAGACGGACCCTGGAACCGTCGCGTACGCTGAAAACACACTATAAAAACGTTTGATTCAAGCTCGAGCAAGCGAAACTGCTTGATTTTTTTCGACGAAAGATTATATTACTCGTCATGAGGCGTTCTGGGGTAGCTTCCGAGTCGGTGCCCCCCCGAAAACGTCGGGAGCGCAATCAACGAGAAAACAGCTGCGAATATCCAATTCCCGACAAATTGCGAGAACATATCGCTCCACCCGACGTTCCTACCGTCGCGCGACTGAGCTTTGTGTTCAATTAAAATAAATCATACATTGACATTGTAAAAAATGTTGCCATATTATAAGAAAAGGAGATTGGTTATGCCAGAATTATGTCGTTTTTTAGGTATTGTTATTTATATGCTTTATGATGATCACAGCCCACCACATTTTCATGCGGAATATGGTGAATATAAAATTACTGTCGAGATCAATTCAGGTATTATTGATGGACGCTTTCCCAGAAGAGCATTGAATGCTACGATAGAGTGGTATTTACAAAATAAAGATAAACTCATTGAGGACTGGGAATTAGCTGAAGGGCATAAACCATTAAAAAAGATTGCACCGTTGGAGTAAATTATGTTAGAAATCACAAAAGCCGAATATCTTAAAGATTATAAGATTCAAATTGAGTTTAATAATGGTAAATCAGGTTCTCTTGACCTTGAAAAAGCCTTATGGGGTCCTATTTTTACACCATTAAAAAATAAAGAGAAATTCAAATCTTTTCATCTTTCTAAAACGCTCCATACTATTCAGTGGCCAAATGATGCTGATTTTGCTCCTGAATTTCTATATCAAAA
>JAADHT010000150.1:5483-16912 GCA_013151705.1 Kiritimatiellota bacterium
ACCTAACGGCTGAACAGTCCTGCGATTTAGATTAAAAAGAGAAAATCCTTCTTTTATCTCACTCTATTATACAAAACTTACGGATAAGTGGTTGCTGGGATCTCGTGTTGAGCGATAAGTAAACGGAGAAGTATGTAATGGATACATCGACTCTTATTTGGGGTATGATTTTCGGGGCGGTCGGATTGGGAATGTTCACCTATGGGAAGCAGCAGAAAACTTTTATGCCGTTGTTTTCCGGCATCGCTTTAATGGTCATGCCGTATTTCGTCTTCAATGTTTATTTGCTGGTCGCGCTCGGAGTGGCGCTGGTCGTTTTGCCGTTCCTCATTAAAATTTGATGTTGCGATTCACCACTCGCTCCGCTCAAGGCTCAAAGGCGCGAAGGACTGATCGCGCTCGGAATTGGAGTAAGGTGCCATCAGGAGCGAATGAAACCCCGCGGACCAACTTTATGAGTCGCGGGAGTCGTTGTGTTGAGCTGTAGCAATTGCAGATAAGATCTCAACAACGGAAAAAAGGAAAACATGAACAAGATAACAATCGCGCAGATATCCGACATTCATTGCGGGTCGTCCTATTTCGGAATGGAGCTGATGGACGCTTGCGTGGAGCGAATCAACGCGATGTCTCCGGATTTGCTGGTAGTATCGGGCGATCTGACTTCCGAGGGTTTTCTCCACGAGTACGAAATAGCGATGGAACAGATCAAACGTTTCAAAGTCGCCAGGAAATTGATAATTCCAGGCAACCACGACTCGCGCAACGTCGGATACCGCATCTTCGAGAAGATGATCGGAAATCCGTTTCCGGTGGCGAAATTCAACGCCGACCTGATTGTCTGCGGCGCCGACTCCACCGAGCCGGATTTGGACGAGGGCCAGATCGGCAGGCACTGGACCGGAATGCTGAAGAAACGCTTCTCAGCCGACTTCAAACATAAAATACTGGTTCTGCACCACCATGTCATCTCGGTTCCGAATTGCGGACGCGAGATGAACATCCTCCAAGACGCCGGCGACGTGTTGAAGATGGCGCACAAGGCCGGAGTGGATCTTATCCTTTCCGGACACAAGCACATTCCCTGGATATGGCGTTTGGAGAATATGAGGGTTGTCACTTGCTGCACGACCACCACGAAACGGGTACGGGGCTTCCATAAACCATCCTACAACGTAATCGAGATTGACTCGGCCGGAATCCACATCAACCGCGTCGAGGTTTTCGGGAAGACTGTCAAAGTCTGCTGACGATCCGCGGAAATCGCGGATTCACCTGAATCCAAACTTGGCGTTTTTAGAGACTTGGCGGTGAAAATCTCCGGTTTCCGCGAATTTCGCGGAAAAAGTTTGATGTTTCAAAAAATCGTTGTATATTCCCCGCCATGAGAATTTTGGTTGTGAATGGTCCCAATATGCAGTTGCTCGGCAAGCGCGAGCCGGACGTGTACGGTGTGGAGACTCTTGAAACGCTCGAAAACACACTTCGGTCTTTGGCTGACGAGGCCGGAGTCGAATTGGAGTTTCTCCAGAGCAATCACGAGGGCGACATCGTCGACGCCATCGGTGCCGCCGTGGAGAGAATCGACGGCGTCATAATCAATCCGGCCGCGTACACGCACACGAGCGTGGCGATCCGGGACGCTTTGAAATCCGTTGACATACCGGCGGTGGAGGTGCACGTCAGCAATATTTCCGAGAGGGAGGATTTCAGGCACGCCTCTCTCACGGCCCCCGTTTGCGTGGGGCAGATCTGCGGATTCGGGCTGTTCGGATACGAGTTGGCGTTCCAAGCTATAACGCGTATCTGCTCCCAAACTCCTTGATGAGGTGGATGGATTAGTGAATGGCGACTATTGACGTATGAAAGCCATCGTTCGTGTTTTCGGTTTGAAAACGGATCCGCGGGTTCAGTTTAGGTTTTGACGGAGTTTCGAGTCGAAAAGTTTATTTGATTTCGAAATTCCGTTCCATATATTTGAGAGAGACCGCCGCGTCCGGGTGTGGTGTCCTACGACTAGTTTCGCGAACAAACGGAGTTTATTATGAAGATTGATGAAATCAGGACGATCGTTCAGTTGATGTCGAAGCATGAACTGACGGAATTCAAAATCGAAGCCGAGGAGATGCGTTTGTGCATAAAGAGGGCAGGAAATGGTGTCGCCGCCGCTCCCGTCGGACAGATGATGGCTCAACCAATGGCGGCCCCCGTTTCCCAAGCGGCCCCCCAAGTAGCCGACGCGCCAGCCGATGAACCCACTTCCGCGGTCGATAGAATAACAATCGACTCGCCGATAGTGGGCACGTTCTACGCCGCTCCGTCTCCTGAGGCCGAATCATTAGTGAAAATTGGGACTCAAGTGTCTCCCGACACGGTCGTCTGCATTATAGAGGCGATGAAGGTTATGAACGAGATAAAAGCGGAGAAAAGCGGTGTTATCAAGGAGTTTCTCATCGACAACGCTCAGCCCGTCGAGTTCGGTCAGCCTCTTTTCGTCATCGAATAGGATTGTTTTTTCATGTTTAAAAGAATACTTATAGCGAACAGAGGCGAGATAGCTTTGCGTATCATCAGAGCCTGCCGCGAAATGGGAATAGAGACGGTGGCGGTTCATTCCCAGGCGGACGATGGAAGTTTGCACGTCGAGTTGGCCGATGAGGCGGTTCGCATAGGAGCGCCGCAGTCGACCTCAAGCTACCTGTTGATCGACCGTATTATCAGCGCCGCCGAAATATGCGATGTCGACGCCATCCATCCCGGATATGGATTTCTAGCGGAAAACGCGCATTTCGCGGAAGTGTGCGAATCCTGCAACATCAAATTCATTGGACCTTCTTCGGAACAGATCAAGACGTTGGGCGACAAATCCCGCGCCAGAGAGACAATGCTGGCGGCGGGTGTTCCAATCACTCCCGGAAGCGACGGCGAGATAGAGGACGAGGAGACCGCCATTAAAATCGCCGAGGAGTTGGGATATCCGGTGATAATCAAGGCCTCCGCCGGTGGCGGCGGAAAAGGCATGCGCGAGGCTAGAAACCAAGCAAGTTTGGTGCAGGGATTCCACGCCGCCGGCAACGAGGCCGAGATGGCTTTCGGAAACGGCGCCGTGTACATTGAAAAACTCATAGAAAATCCAAGACACATAGAATTTCAGATACTGGCCGACGAGCATGGGCACGTCGTACATCTCGGAGAGCGCGACTGCAGCCTGCAGAGAAGACACCAGAAACTTATAGAGGAATCTCCGTCCCCGGCGGTTTCGCGGACTTTGCGCCGCCGTATGGGCAACGCCGCCGTGAAAGCCGCGAAAGCCGCGAACTACACGAACGCCGGCACCATAGAGTTTCTTCTCTCATCGACGGGAGAATTCTACTTTATGGAGATGAACACCAGAATTCAAGTCGAGCATCCAGTCACCGAGGAGGTGACCGGGATAGATTTGATCAAGGAACAGATAAAAATCGCCGCCGGAGAAAAGCTCTCATTTTCTCAAAAAGACGTGAAATTCAATGGTCACGCCATAGAGTGCCGCATCAACGCGGAGAACCCGTTCAATGATTTCTCGCCCTGTCCGGGAACGGTCGAAATATTCAATCCTCCCGGGGGGATGGGAACCAGGGTGGATTCCCATGTCTATTCCGGCTACACGATATCGCCGTATTACGACAGCATGATAGCCAAACTGATTGTTCACGCGCCCGACAGGGCGCAGGCTCTCGCGAAAATGGAAAGAGCTCTCGATGAGTTTATCATACAAGGCGTTCAAACATCCATTCCATTCTCGAAATTTCTCATTGGATCTCCGGAATTCAAAAAAGGAAGATTCGACACCGGCTATATCGAGAGAATCATGAATGGCGGGCTGTTTGACGAAACCCATAAATAAATACTGCTTTGCAGTGGAACATAATAAGGAGCGAGTTTATGAAAACAACGAAAAAAAGGAAAAGCGCAGTGCAAGGGGCCGTCAGCGCCGAAGGCAACGAATTGGGGTTGATTCACATACATGAGAACGTGATAGCCGCCGCCGTCCGCCGAGCCGCCGGGCGGGTTGACGGAGTGATTCGCCTCGCCGGCAGTCCGTTGGTGAACAATATAGCGGAGTTGATCGGCAACAAAACGCTGGGCGATCGATCCATTGACGTGGAGATAGACGGAGAAACCGTCTCGATCGATGTTAAGGTCAATATCGCCTATGGAGCGCATGTGCCCACCGTAGCGTCAAGCTTGCAAAGCGCTATAGTGGGGGAGGTGGAGAAGATCACCGGTATGACGGTGACCGGGGTCGATGTCCTAGTGCAGGAGCTTGACGATCCGGAAACCCAGGAGGAAGACGAGTAAAATGATCACGTCATTTTATCAAGCCCTTTTCAGCTCGGGAAACAATGAGTTGCTTCTCAACTTCAAGGCGGGGTATTTCACGGGTGTCACACTCGTTCTCGGTCTGATGTTGTTGTGGGCCATAGGTAGACTCATATATATCCGCAAGGCTAGAAAACGCATGAGGGAGATAATCATTCCGGGCGCCAATGGAGACTTGATTATTTCCGTCGCGGCGATTTCCGATATGGTTAAGGCTATTGTTTACGAGAAGTTCAAACATATCAACGTGGACAAGTTGACTATTTGGAAAACTCCTCGCGGAATGGAGATGGACCTGCGCGGTGTCTACAAGCTTGACGGCGAGCATCTGCCGGACGTCTCGGACGCGATGCGCGAGGAGATATTCAAAAATCTCGAAGAGAATTTCGGGATACGTTCCATCATGAAAATCAATTGCGGAGTGTGAAAATGGGTAAATTGACTTTGGGAATACCTAAAGGTAGTCTGGAGCTGACCACGGCCGAAATGTTCGCGAAAGCCGGATACAATATAAAAATCAGTTCGCGGTCTTATTTTCCGACCATAGACGATCCTGAAATAGAGTGCATGCTCATACGCGCCCAGGAAATGTCTCGTTACGTCGAGGAGGGGATTCTGGATTGCGGCCTCACCGGTAGAGACTGGATAGTCGAGAATGGTTCGGATGTCGAAGAAGTCGCGGAATTGGTTTACGGCAAAGTCGGACGCAAACCGTTGCGCTGGGTTCTCGCGGTTCCCGAGGGATCGGAGATCAAAGGCCCGAAGGATTTAGAGGGCAAGCGGATCGCCACCGAGGCGGTGGGTATGACCGAAAAATATCTCGCCAAGCACGGCGTTAAAGCCTCCGTGGAGTTCAGTTGGGGCGCCACCGAGGTCAAGCCTCCGAAACTTGCCGACGCGATAGTCGAGATCACGGAGACAGGATCGTCGCTGAAAGCCAACAAACTGCAGATAATAGACACCCTCTGCGAGACGACCACCCGTTTCATCGCCAACAAAGACGCTATGAAGGATGATTGGAAGAAAAGAAAAATTTCGAAGCTGGCGCTTCTCTTGAAGGCCGTGCTGGTGGCCGAAGGCAAAGTCGGGTTGATGATGAACGTGTCGACCGATAAATTTGAAGAGCTTATCGGAAAAGTTCCGGCGTTGGACCGACCGACCATCTCGCGGCTTGCCGACGACGGTGGCTACGCCTTGAACACGATAGTCGACGAGGTTGTCGTGCGCGATCTGATTCCGGAACTGATGGAGGCCGGAGCGACGGGAATAGTGGAGTATCCCCTGAACAAAATCATTCCTTGAGGTTGTTGGTTCCGCATCCGCGATTCGACGCGCGCCAACCTCCACCGCTACATCTTCGGGACGATTATCTGTCTGGCCCGCGTTCGGCAGATTCACCGGTGTAAAGTGGTAGGAGTTTTGATTTTTTTGATTATTCTCAACTTATGACGCAATACATCCGCGATGTCCGTTCAGCCTCGACAGGATAATGAAACTCACTGGACCGACCACGTCGCCTATAAAGCCGAGCATAGCAAATGCCGGCCCTTTCCCGAACCCTGTGAGTAGCGACTCAAAGGTGGCGTCAGCCGCAACTTCCAAGTGTTTGATCCACTCGATTTCATAGCGGAAATAACGCAGCATATCTCGAATCATGGCGAGCATACGATCCTGTTTTTCGCATTCACGGTCGAGCGCGAGCGGTTTATATTGGAGGGGAAATTGCAATAAGCGATGAAAGCGGTTAAGTTATCCATGGTGCGGCAAACACACCGGATGCCCGCTTTCGGTCGATTGGATTCAGCGGCAAACCAGCGCGAAATATTGTGGAGACGCGAATGGAAAATATCTACAGACAATTATTGGCGGCGATTGGCACGGAGGATTTGACTAGAGCGGGGTTGGTGGACACTCCAAAACGCGCCTCCAACGCATTCAAATTTCTCACCAAGGGATACAAAGAGGATGTCGGCGCCGTCGTCAACGCCGCTCTTTTCGAAACAGACTCCGACGAGATGATCATCGTCAAGGACATAGAATTATATTCTTTGTGCGAACATCATCTCCTGCCTTTTTTCGGCAAATGTCATGTCGGATACATTCCCAAAGGGAAAATAATAGGTTTGTCGAAAATAGCCAGAATCGTGGACGTGTTCGCCAGGCGATTGCAGGTGCAGGAGAATCTCACGAAGGAAGTGGCGGAATCCATCCTTGAATGCACTGGAGCTCTTGGCGTGGCGGTTGTGATCGAGGCGAAACATCTCTGTATGATGATGCGCGGCGTCGCGAAACAGAATTCGATAATGAAGACCTCCTGCATGCTTGGCGCCTTCAGAAACGATTCCGCGACACGCGCGGAGTTTATGAGCTTGATAAAATCATAAACTTTCAGCGGTTTCAGAGTACAGAAATCGTTGAAAGTTTATCTTGCGGCTATTGCCGCTGAAACTCCAAGAAAAAAATGGACACATCAGATCAAAACTCAACGGCGATAGTCACGGGCGGCGCGAAGCGGCTGGGACGCGAATGCTGCCTGCGCCTCGCCAAACTAGGATATGACGTCGCCATTGTCTTCAACCATTCCGGGAAGGAAGCCGCGGAACTCGCGGAAGAGTTGTCTTCGACGGGCGCGCGGTCGTTTCAGCTAAAGCGCGACCTCCGCGACGTCGAGCAATGCGAAAGCGTCATCCGCGAGGTTCGCGGCGCTTTGGGTGTTCCAAGCGTATTGGTGAACAACGCTTCGATATTCGAGAAGGGACTGTTGCGCTCAACCTCAACGGAAGAATTCGACGCGGATTTCGCGATTCACGCTAGAGCGCCATTCATCCTAACTCGGGAATTCGCGAATCTCGCGGATTCCGGTTTGGTAGTCAATATGCTGGACACGCGGATAGCTGGACACCGCACCACCTACTTCGCATACCTGCTTTCAAAGAAAACACTGTATGAGATGACGAAAATAGCGGCTGCCGAACTTGGACCGCAAATCAGAGTGAACGCCATAGCTCCGGGATTCATTCTTCCGCCCGAGAACGATCCGGATTTCGCGAAACTCGCGGCGCTGGCCGAGAGAATTCCCGCCAAACGCCAGGGAGCGCCGGACGACATCGCCGCCGCCTTGGAGTTTTTCGTGAAAAACGAATTCGTGACCGGTGAGACGATTTTCGTCGACGGCGGCGAACGTCTTTAGCCGTAGGGTCAAAAAACTCATCTGTTGAAAAAAGTGACTGAATTTTGTGGATTTCGAGGTTGGCGAGTCTCGCGGAACACCTGTTTTTCCGCTGATTCCGCGGAAAAACTCGTCCGGAAGTTGTTTCAACTACGAGTACTCGCCGTTTGGAAAGATCACCAAGTCAATAGGAATTGTTGTTTTTGCACTAATATTTTCCCCTGATACGGCTGTAGCTCCAGAACCATACGACGATGCCCCCCATCCTTCCACAGGGGCAGTGGATATGACTGTGGGAATTCTGTTTATTCCAGTATGTGAAGTTGCGGGAAAACTTTTGACAGGAGTAGCAAGTAAATGCTGCAAGTGCTTGGGGGGGAATATTCAAGAAAGTTCCGAAGGAAAAGCCTTTCAGATCTCTTGCTACTCAAGCTGAAGGACTTGTATCAAAAAATGCTGGAAAAAACCGAGTAACATTACGTTCTCCAAGCCAAAAGATGGAGGTAGATTTAGCAGGCAAACCGCATGGTGGTGTGCCAACTCCACACACTAAAGTTTCTCCACGTAATCCAAGAGCTCCAAAACAACCCGCATATAACACAAAAAATTCTCCAGTCCGACCAGCGACACAAGAAGATATTCGCACTGTCAGAAGGTATTTAAAGCGTAAAAAGAGGTAATCAATGCAAAAGAATTTTAAAGTTGAACAGAGCAACGAGATCATCCTAAACAACAGTGTTTATGATCTGCATAATGTATATGATTTCTCTGGGATACAAATTGAAAACCAAAAAAAAATACTGATTCATTTCACCCCCCATGCTAATGCAGAAAAAGCAATTCTTCCCATTTCATTACAGTTCGTTGATGTGGATTATTTGAATTTGGGATTCAGCTTTATGAATACAGCAATCTTAGATTTAGACGAGATAGGATACAAAAATCCAGATGATCCAGATGATGAATGGTTGCTTGATGAATATCAGTCAACAAATATAGACCACTTATTTTTTCGTTTCTGTGATAATAATTTTATTCGGATACACAGTAGATATGCCACTGTTGTAGAAAAACGGGGATTCCCCAAAAAATGACAAGGCAATTTCCCATTCGTATTTCTCCTGTTATTCATAATCACAGCTCTCCCGGTCACGCTTTCAGCGTACAGCTAAACGCCGCGGGTGAATTTGCGCTTCCGCCTCCGCATGTTTGCTACGGCGTGACAGGGGAGACAGGGCAAACTACTAATTTTAAATTTTTTGAGTTTTTTCGAAACTGCAAATCTTCGTGTGTTTCGTGTGTTTCGTGGTTGAAAAAACGGATCCAATTGATTTTCGCGAATAACCCGCGATTCGCCCTATACTCACCGCATCTCCATTGTTAGGGGGCGGTTAAAACGGGCCAGTGATGGGCGGTTCAAAACGGGCCACTTTGAAGACGTGAAAACGTGTTATCTTCATACCTTCGCAACATTGGAGGTTGAAGATGTCGAGAGAACTCAAAGAGGCTATGAGGCAAAGCATTCAAACACTGTTGGCCGGCGGGAGGCACTCCCACCGGGAGATCGCCAGGATAATGGGGGTCAACCGCAAGACCGTTGACAGGCACGCGCGGCTCCCACCGGAAAACGGGCCAATTCCGCCCGCCGGGTCGGGAGCTCGAAACGGGCCGGTTCCGCCCACTGGGTTTTCCGGGCGCTCCAGCCGTTGCGCGCCCTTCCACGACTTCATCGTCGAGCGAGCGGAGGAACGCGGATTGTCCGCGACCCGGATCCATCAGGATCTCGTGTCCGAATTCGGATTCGCGGGGAGCTACGACTCCGTCAAGCGATACGTCCGCAAACTTTCCGTCGGAGGGGCGCTTCCCTTCCGCCGGATGGAGTTTCCGCCCGGCGAGGAGGCGCAGGTCGACTTCGGTCAGGGCGCGCCGGTCGTCTCCGACGGGAAAAAGAGGCGTCCGCATGTGCTCTGCGTCACCCTGAGCCACTCCCGCAAGTCCTATCAGGAGGTGGTCTGGCGGCAGACCACGGAGAACTTCATCCGCGCTTTGGAGAACGCCTTCCGTCATTTCGGAGGCGTTCCGGAGCGTCTGGTCACGGACAACCTCAAAGCGGCGGTCAGGAAAGCCGACTGGTTCGATCCGGAGCTCAATCCTAAAATCCGCGATTTCGCGGAGCATTACGGGACGGTCGTCCTGCCGGCGAAACCCTACACGCCCGAACACAAAGGCAAGGTGGAGAGTCTGGTGAAATACGTTCAGGACAACGCCTTGAAAGGACGTGTCTTCAACTCGCTCGCGGAGCAGAACGCCCATCTGCGCTCCTGGAACGCCAGCGTCGCCGACAAACGGATCCACGGCACCACCAAGAGGCAGGTCTCCAAGGCCTTCGAGGCGGAGCGCCCCCGTCTCGGAAAGCTTCCTCCCGACCTCTTCCCTTGTTTCGAGGAGGGGATCCGCAAAGTCCACCGCGACGGGTACGTCGAGGTGGCCGGGAGCTTCTACTCGGCGCCGAGCGAATACTGCCGCCGCGAGGTGTGGGTCCGTTGGGACGGACGCGTCGTGCGCGTCTTCGACTCGAAGCTCCGGCAGATAGCCATCCACGCCAAGGTCGAGCGCGGCCGTTTCGCCACGGACGGCTCCCACATTCCTCCGGAGAAGATCTCCGCGCTCGAGAAGGGGCCGGCGTGGATACTCTCCCGCGTGGGGAGCAGGATAGGCCCGAGCGCCGAAGCTTGGACCAGGGCTCTTTTCAAGAACCGGAAACAGTACGGACTCCGTCCGGCGCTGGGACTGTTCTCCCTTCTGAAAGGCCGCTCCGCCTCGGCCGTCGACGAGGCCTGCGGCAAGGCTCTGGGTGCCGAGGCGTTCAGGTTGTCCGACGTGCGGGCGATGCTGAAATCGGACGCGTCCCAGCCGGAGTTTGAGTTCATGGAGGAGCACCCGCTGATCAGAAACGTGGGCGAGTATGGACGCTTCGCTCCGTGGAAAGGGTTGGAGGCTCCGCCCCAACACCCCGCTCAAGGGGCTTGCGCCGCCCCTTGAGAATCCCGGCGCTTTCCCCCTTGGTTTTGTTTGAAAAAGATAAGGAGACGAGATGAACGACAATCTGAGAACGACTTTGAAACGGCTGAAGCTCTCCGGACTGGGACGCTCCCTGGATGTCCGGCTGCAAGAGGCCAGGGCGAACAACCTCGACCACGAGGAGTTCCTCGAGCTCGTGCTGCAGGACGAGACGAGGGTCAGGCGCGGAAACCTGATCAAACGGAGGTTGAAGGCCGCCGGTCTGAGCGGAGCCAAGACCCTGGACCGTTTCAACTGGGCCTTCAACCACGACATCAGCAGAAAAAGGATATTCGACCTGGCCGCGTGTGATTTCATCGAAAAGGCCCGGGACGCGCTTTTCATAGGCCCGCCCGGAGTCGGGAAAACGCATTTGGCGCAGGCGATCGCCCTGGAGGCGATAAAGGCGGGTTTCACCGTGTACTACAGGTCGGTTTTCGACCTCGTCCGCGACTTCATCAAAGAGGAGGACTTCCCGGAGGAGGGGCGCGTCCTCAAGCGCTATTTGAAGCCGGATCTGCTCATCATAGACGACATGGGGCTGAAACAACTTCCCAAACGCGCCGGAGAACACCTCTTCGAGGTGGTGATGAGGCGCTA
This sequence comes from Kiritimatiellota bacterium, assembly GCA_013151705.1. Taxonomy (GTDB): domain Bacteria; phylum Verrucomicrobiota; class Lentisphaeria; order Victivallales; family JAADHT01; genus JAADHT01. Next base: position 16,675 of record JAADHT010000150.1, read on the forward strand.
CGAGATTCGCTCCACCATGATGACCAGCAACAGGCCCGTCGAGGAGTGGGGAAAGCTGATAGGAGACGTCCCCACGGCCGGAGCCATCCTGGACCGTCTCCTGCAGCATGCGGAGATCATATCCATAACCGGAAAAAGCTACCGCCTGAAAGATCAGGCCGTTGAAACTTCGAATCCGACTTGACAACCAAAAAAGGAGGTGTTACTCTCTCGAAAGAGTGGCCCATTTTGAAGTGCC
>JAADHT010000296.1:0-1498 GCA_013151705.1 Kiritimatiellota bacterium
GCCGCGCGGTGGCTATTGAAGTGCGTCTTTGAACCGCCGATAGAAACTCGTCGCTGAAACACCGCGAAGTGTTGTTTCCAGCGTATATGAGATTTCCACATTGCACCACGTCGTCTTTAGCTTCCGCGAAACGAGCGAAAACGCCTTGAAACACCACCAATAAAACAATAAACGTAATCCTCATATCGCGATATCTCCCAAAGTATCGAGCCAGTTGCGAATGTATGAGCGAACCGTCGATGATCGACGGTCAGTCAGCGCGCACAAGCCACAAAAAAACGTATTCACCTATTCAAAGCTAACAATCACCACTCTACTTTCCGCCGAATTCCCGCAAACGACAAAAGTGGAAATGAACTCAGCGTTTCTTCGGAGAGAACAACCGACGGTCGGTCATTCACTGAAATACTTTTTCACGGCATCCCTGTATTTTCCAGGCACTTCGTCAAGCTGCACCCCTTCAGTCTCCACCTCTTTTTGCACATCTAATTTGATTCGTTCCGTCATATCCCGTGAAACGCTCTTTCCAGCCCCCACCCCAACTCCGTGTTTCGTTGAGCGAGAAAGGGAGTGCCGGGAGGATGTGTTCGCTCCAAAACTCGAGCGTTTCGGTCCAAAAACAGGAGTGTTGAGCATCGACGAGCCCTTCATGCTGTATCCGTCATCCAAGTTTCCGGTCCCGCCTCCGGCCGAGGTTTCGGTTCCCATTCCATTCGCTCCGCGGCATCTTCTCAATATGGAGCGCAACATCTGGGAGGCGGAGCCCATGCAGTCGCCAGGGATTCCTCCGCCGCATAGTCCGGAAGATATATCACCACGACACAATTTGGCGAACACATTGTTCTTTTTGATTTCAGAATCAAGAAGCATAATCATGTTCTCTAGCGCGAGTTCCGCGTATTTGCAAGCGGAATCTCCATTGGCCGCCATTGCGTTGTCGCTCGCGCGTTTAAGATGGAAAATTATTCCGCGGTCATCCATTTTCGTCAAAAACAAAAGCGTATCCCTTTTGAACCTGTCGAAGGATCGCGGTAGCGCCTCCGCGGATTCCGCAAGTTTTTTCTTTAATTTCACCATTCCGGCGCGCAGAACCTTCTCACGCATTCCCATTCGCGCCAATACCGGACTTCCAGCGCCTCCGGGATCCACTTTGAATCTACTTAATCGCTGCACTATTGATTTTTGCTCATTCAAGAATTTCATGAATTCACCAGCATGGCGCATCACTTTTGAAAAGGAGTCCATATCCGTAAAAATCCTAGATACCCGATCGAGAGGTTTCGCGCTCGACGCCAGCAGTGCTCTCTCTTTTTCCAAGATATTCAAAATACCGTCGTTCGTCATTTCCGGATTGATTCGAGCGAGCGAGCGAACTAAAGAGCGTGTTTTGTTGAATAATTCAGCGCAAACCTTTTTCTGTCGCTCCTCCATCTCGTAAATTGGAAAATCCTCCGCCAAAAGTTTGAACGCCTCACCCGCTCGGTCGTTTAATCGTCTC
>JAADHT010000296.1:1514-3319 GCA_013151705.1 Kiritimatiellota bacterium
CCGATCTCCGATCTCCTTCGCGTCCGGTTTCCCGACACGAAGTCTCCGAATAAGCGAGTCTAATTCACCTTGGAGTTCGCGGAAAGCTTTTCGCATAACGTTGTGGCGTTTGAATATGGTGGCCACTCGGGTTCGCGTCCTCAACATTTCAGCGTACTCCTCTTCGGATATGATTTTCACTCTGACAACGTCGGAAATAGAGACTCCTTTTAGGGTGGGATTGAAATCTGCCGCCTCCGCGTAGATCTCCAGAGTTTCTCCGGGGGAGACGCCCAATTTCTCCAAATCGAAATTCGCTGTGAAAGAAAACCGTCTTCCCGCGGTCTTCGGCCCGATGAATTTCATGCGATCGCGGTAACCAGTGACCGTTCTCACCAAAGCGACTCGTTTCAAGGCGAAATCATCTTCAGCATACCCTTTAAGGTCGAAGTTGGAGTTTGGTGTGGCCAGAACAAACGAGTCCGGCTCGGTTATCGCTATTTCCGGTTCATGATCCGGAATTATAGTCTGCTTGAATTTCAACGGATGCTTGGAGGGGGTTCCGCGGATGTCTTTTATCGCGATGGAGCACGAGACGTCGGAAATGGCTTTCCAGGAAAACGCCAAAGTGGTGGGATTGATTTTCACCCCCTCCACCACTGCGGTTTTTCCGAACTTCCCGACTATGCTCAAGCGACCGGATGACAACGGACGATTGCTGGCTATCTCCAAATAGACGGCGGAGCCCTTCAATACTTTAATACCTCCCGAATTCAACTGAAATTCGCTCGGAGCGCGATGAACGTACGAGGGAGGCTTGATCGACACTCCCACCCGCGAGAATCGCGGACGCGTCAGTAGGGTTATTTTCACCCACCTGCTGCGGGCTCGACCAGCAGTGAAGCAAAATTGAACAGGCTCAGTCAATTTTTCTATTCGCTGCGAGAACACTCCTTTTTCCGATTTAAAACAGGAAACGGAATTAACTCGTTTGGAAAGCTTTGTTTTCAACAACACTGGAATTCGTCCAACATCGCCTGAAATCACTGTTTTCAGCTCGATGTTTCCACCGTAAATAACAGTCGGAGTCTCGGGGATCACGGCAAACGACAACTCACTATAAGGGGGAATGTCCGCGTCTGGATGAAATATTCTGTCGAGGACGACTGATGTGAAACGCCAAGGTACGAGTATAAGAGCGAGGGCGAGCGTTGTTTGAGCCGCTAAAGCGAGCATTTGTCGTTTAAGTTGGAGTTTCGGAAATATCCTCCAGCGTTTCACTTTCATAATCTCGCCGCCGGCTTTTTCCACCACCTTGTCGGCCAAAAAACACCCCATCTCGGATTTTCTTTGAGCCATGGAGCGATGGAGCTCGAAAGCCGCTTGAAAACTTTTCTCTCTTCCGTTCTCCATGGAATCAAGAAGCTTCGCGGTTTCAACCAGGGAAATTCGCGAAACCCGCGTCACTCGAACGATAAAAAACAGAATGACGATGGCGGAAAATAGATAATTCAAGGTTTTCAGAATCTCGTTTTCGAATGAGAGAGCGTAGTCAAGATAAACATAGACGAGTAGCGTCGTCGCCGCGATTCCCGCGCAACGCGCGAGCTCGCGGAGTAGCTCACCCAGTAAACGCTCCCTTCGGAAACGCCGCAACTCTTTTTCAAACGATTTCCCGTCGTGTCTCATATTATTTTCCCGTCGTCAAACAATTCTCACAACATTCCATTCCGCCGTCGAACATGATATTCCAACCCAAACAACAATAATATTGGAACTAGACCCCACCAACGATCCCACAACGGTGTCCAAACACTATCGTAAAT
>JAADHT010000038.1 GCA_013151705.1 Kiritimatiellota bacterium
TCCGCCGCGGACGACAACGATATTAATATCGCTTTTCGTCCGCGGCGGAACCTGAATTCCCGAAATGCTTCTTGTCAAAGTGAAGTTTTAAGTTATACACAGTACTAGGTTGTAATATCGATATCCGTATGGATTTCAGGCTCGTAATACTCCGCGGTGAATTCACTCTCCACTATCGGTCCGACGATTTTTTCGAATAGCTCAGCGTATCGCATGCACTTCTGTCCTTTGATTCCTTTCATGTGAACTTTGACTTCTCCGTCTTTTCGGATTTCTATCTCAAATTCCTGTTGTTCCATCCTTCACCTCCAATTTCTCACTTGAATTTTAATCGCGTCATTTTCCCCCACTTCCTGATCCACAATTGAAAAATCCGCGTTTTTCAATTCCGACACGATTCTGTTGTAGATGAATTGCCGCGTTACTTTTTGGGAGATTTCAGTTCCGATCCTGCGAAGCTCGTTGTCGGAATGATTTTTGCCGGCGACGCATATTTTGAGCTTGCCGCGGATATCGCGTTTAAACGTGAGAGTGATATCTCCTTTTGTGAAGAGCAATTCCTCTTCCCGCGACATGTTCTCCGCGGCGATTTCGCTGTTGGCTATCTCCAGATCGACGCTGTTTTCGATGTCAATCTCACCATCGACCAAATTGGAATTAACCGCCGCGTATCCCATCGCTCCCACCGCTCCGACGACCGCCGCGCTGATCACTGGCCAAGCGGCAATCACTACCGGTGTCATTATTATAACCGCACTCATTTCGCATCCTCCTTATAGTTCCAGTTTTCTTTCATTTCGCATATCGTCCGCTGTTTCATTGGTGTATGACGCCGGGCGCGCCCGCCCTTCGCTCCAGGAGCGTAGTTCGGCGATTTTCTCCCCCATCGTTTTAGACAATGGAATGGTGGCGTTGATATTATCGATAATATGATCCACGTTCAAGTCGGCATCCGAGTAAAAAGCGTCGTATAAGGCGGAAATCACGCATTCCTCGATTTCAGCTCCACTGAAACCTTTCGCTTGCGAAGCCAGGAATTTCAAGTCAACTCCCTCCGAGTCCCGCCCGAGTTTATTAATCTGGATTTTGAATATATCACCTCTCTCACTTTCATTCGGAAGATCCACGAAGAAAATCTCATCCAACCGTCCCTTGCGTAGTAGTTCAGGTGGAAGCTTTGAAATGTCGTTCGCGGTCGCTATTACGAATACTGGTGATTTCTTCTCGGAAAGCCAGGTTAGAAATGATCCGAAAATACGAGCGGTCGTTCCTCCGTCCGTCATTCCGGTTGATCCTCCCACTCCGCCGAACGCCTTGTCTATTTCGTCCATCCACAAGACGCAGGGGGACACCGATTCGGCTATCTGTATCGCTCTTCTTATATTCTCCTCCGACGAGCCGAGCGCGCTTTCAAATAGTTTTCCCACGTCGAATCGTAGCAAGGGAAGCTCCCATGCGGACGCGACGGCTTTCGCGCAGAGACTTTTTCCGCACCCCTGCACACCGAGGAATAGAACTCCTTTGGGAGGCGGAAGACCGAAGTTTCTAGCTTTGTCGCTAAAAGCCTTCCCGCGTTTGATCAACCACTCCTTCAGCGCGTCCAGACCTCCGATTGTTTTGAAGGATTCGTCCGTCTCGTAGTATTCAAGCATTCCGGATTTTCTTATTATCTGTTGTTTTTCAGAAAGAACCACGGATATGTCGTCGGCGTCGAGTTTTCCGTCTATCACCAAGGTTTTGGCGAAAACGTTTTCAGCCTCCTTCAGGGTGAGTCCGAGCGCGGCTCGGAGAAAACGCTCCCTTCCTTCTTGCGTTATGTTTATTTCTATTTGCGGGTTGTCCTTTACGTCCTCAATTATTTTGTCAAGCAATCCATTTAGGTCTTGAATATCGGGCAGTGGAAAATCCACGACCGTGATGTCCTTCTCTAGATCAACGGGAATTTGCATGCTTGGAGAAATCAGGATAAGAGTTTTGTAGCTGTTTTTCAGGAAATCGGCAACCTCCCTGAGTCGACGGATTATGGAGAAGCTTGTGCGAGTGAGAAAAGGATGAAAATCCTTGAATATGTAGATTGTGGGCTCTATCTCCTCAATCACTTTGTTAAGCGCCGTGATTGGGTCTTTTGTGGATGTGTCAGTGCCTTTTTGCGCGTCGGCTGTTATCCCGTATGGCACCAGTCCGGTATTGTAGCTCCATGTTTTAACTCTCTTTTTGCGTTTTTTTGCGATTTCGTGAATCATTTGGAGAACGCGCTCCTCTTCCCAGGATATGACGTTTATAATAGGATACCTGGCTCTGATGAGTACTTCTAGTTCTTCCTCTATCGATTGTTCCATTTCTCTCCTCCCTGCCGGCGCGTTATATTACAACTCAATATTATCAAAACGGCCACCTTTAGTCGAGGAAATATTGGCAGCCGCGTTTCCTCTTAGGAAAAACCATTTCGTTTTAATGTAAATAATACCTATCGCGAAACCACTCACGTGCACCCAATGGCCGATTCCGTCACGAGTACCCATGACGCAAGCGTAAATCTCGATGGCGGTGAGTATGGCGACAATATATTTCAATTTGACTTTCGCCATGAACACGTAGGCTTCGCGGTTTGGAAATAATACGGCGCAACCACCGAGAAGACCGAAAATCGCTCCTGACGCGCCTATTCCTGGAATGGTGGCGGTGGGGGCGACGCAGAATTGAAGAAGCCCCGCGCCAATACCGCACATAAAATAATAGATGATGAATCTCCGCCCTCCAAATTCCTCCTCCATCAAGGTTCCGAAAATCCAGAGATAAAACAAATTACCCGCCAAGTGAGCGATGCCGCCATGAAGAAACAATGCCGTGGCGAACTGCCATATTCTCAGTTTCGCGAAAACAGCACTGTTAACCTGTCCGAACGTGTTCAGTATCCAAGCGATATCCAGCAATCCAAACCTGGAAAGTATGGAAATGACGAGAAAAACTACGGTGTTCGCTATTATCAGCCATTTGACGTTAAAAGTGATATGCGATATGAAATTTCGTGAAGAATCATTATGGTTGACGACTGTTTCGTATTGAACCGGCATTACGGAATTCCCTTTTCGAATAGTTTCCGTTTCCCAAACGCACCGGAATATCATATCATCCGTGGAATGAATTGCAATGTTTTCAAGCAATAAATGAAAAATCTGGAAGCGGAGCGCAAAAAGGTTTCCCGCGGATGTGCGGAAAGCGGGGCGTTCCCAGACTATCCGTTGAAATCTCAGCTGTTCAGTGATAGTTTTATAGCCATTGAGGTGTACGCTATGCTGATTTTGTCTGGCGTCTTGGTTTTATTCCTGACGTTTCGCGACTACGGAGTTTCGCATGGTTTTTGAAGTCGAATTCAAATCATTTGACGCCAGTGTTTCCGAAGTGTTGAGTGCCGCGTCTTTTCCGGATGTTCTGGCCGCCTCGGGCAAAAACCGGATTATTCTCAAACCGAATCTGGTGAGCGACCAGCCTCCGCCGGTCACTACGCATGTCGAGATTGTCGCGGCAGTCGTGGATTATCTTCAAGCGTACTGCCTTACTTGTCGAGTTTGTCCCTGAGGATTTCCGCGATATTCGCGGCTGAAACGCGTTCCTGCTCCATGGTGTCTCTGTCGCGCAGCGTCACGCAACCGTCTTCAACCGAGTCGAAGTCGAATGTGACGCAGTATGGGGTTCCAATCTCGTCCTGTCGTCTGTAGCGTTTGCCTATCGCGCCTGTCACATCGAATTCCGAACGGAAGTGTTCGCGCAGATCCTCGTGGATTTTCTTCGCTGGTTCGGAGAGCTTTTTGGAGAGCGGAAAGACGGCGGCCTGAACGGGTGCGATTTTAGCGGGAAGCCGTAGGACGACCCTCACGTCCTTCTCTTTGCCCTCTTTCTGTGTTTCCGCCATATCCTCGTCGTAGGCGTGGCAAAGAATGGCCAGCATCGTTCGGTCGACGCCGACGGACGTCTCGATACAGGTTGGAATGAATTTCGAGTTCGTCTCCTGGTCGAAATACTCCATGGATTCGCCCGAGAATTCCTGGTGGCGCGACAGATCCCAAGTGCCTCTGTGGTGAATCCCCTCGAGCTCGCCCCAGCCGAATGGGAAGGCGAATTCTATGTCTAGCGCCGCCTTGGCGTAGTGCGCCAACTCGTCTCCGTGGTCGTGGATTCTTATTTCGTCGTCCCTGAATTCAAGCAGTTGTTTGTAGTAGCGGATGCGTTCCGAGCGCCAGTATTCGTACCATTTCATTGAGTCCGTATCGGCGCAGAAGAACTCCATTTCCATCTGTGTGAACTCACGTGAGCGGAAAATGAAGTTGCGGGGATTAATCTCGTTTCTGAACGCTTTTCCGATTTGCGCTATCCCGAAAGGAAGTTTTTGGCGGGTCGATATGCGCACGTGATGGAAATCCACGAAAATCGGCTGGCATGTCTCGGCGCGCAGGTAGGCGGCGTGATCCTCGTCGAAAACCGGGCCGACGAAGGTTTTCATCATCAGATTGAATTCCCGGGGATCGGTGAGATTCGTCGATCCGCAGTTGGGACAGGCCGTTTTGTCGTCCATCTGATCCACGCGGTGTCTCGCCTTGCAATCCCGGCAGTCCGTCATCAGATCACCGAATTTATCGAGATGTCCCGACGCCTTCCATACTTTCGGATGGCAGATCACCGTGGAGTCGAGACCCTCGACGTCGTCGCGCGTCTCTACCATGAAATTCCACCAAAGGGATTCCAACGCCCTCTTCATCGCCACCCCGTAGGGGCCGTAATCCCAAAATCCGTTTATTCCACCGTAGATTTCCGAACTTCTGAATATGAATCCCCTGCGTTTGCAGAGAGAGGTGATTTTCTCTATCAAAGTATGCTCGACGGCGTTCTTATTGACATCAGACATAATAAGTTCCTTAACTTGACCCTGTTCGAATAGGGTCCAACTTGCCCCTGTTCGGTTTCGAGCAGGGGCTATTTTCAATTTTTCCCGACCAACATTGATGAACCAGCGAAGAAGTGCGAACTTACATCCGTTTCCACTCTATTCAACATTCACGGTGAAAAATGTGAAAACTTTAGAACACCCTGGATTCTCACGGATCCAGGGCGAAATTACCTGAACAGCGGATCCAGAAAAATAGCGGTGAAATTGTAGATGCCGTGGATCACGCACGCCGCCGCCACGTATTTCGTCATCAGCGATAAACGCGGTTTCCGAAGATTGGCGGTCGCGTCGCGCCAAACTTTCGCTAAACCTATGCTGGATACCGCCGTGCAACCGGAATGCAGCAGAACGCATGCGGTCCATCGCCAGAGGATGAGCGCCGGAGTCGGATTGGCGATGTAGAGATTCAAATAGAGCAGATTTTCCATAAAAGCGAAAACAAGTCCGGAAAAGACGCAGATTAAGACTATCTGCCTTTCCGATTTGAAGAGATAAGGGCGTTTCTCCACAATGAGCAACGCGGAGGATATTTTCAGAATCTCCTCGATAATCGGGCCGAAGACGACGAGGGCCATGCAACCGAAACTTCCCATCCCTTGAACGCGGAGAACGAAGACTCCAACAATCGCCAGGGGAGCCGAGACGAGAGCGAGCGGAAACGTGGTCATCCAGCTGACGGAGGGTGTGGTGGCGTCGATTTTGGAGCGCAACCATTTGGCGTATGTCAAAGCGGTGTCGGGAATGTCGCCCGCCAACTCTCCGCTCAATGCCGGCTCGTCCCAAACGGTGTGCTCAACCGCCTGATCCGGGGACTTTGTTTCGGATGCGAGAACCGCGGACGCTTTTTCTTCGGATTCGTCGATGGAGAACGCGTCGCCCTTCAAATGCGGCTCGTCGAGTATCGATGGATTCGTCGAAGGTTTTCCCATGCGTCGTCAACCGTTTCCGTCCGCGGTGGAATACGCCGTGGCCGACGCTAGAATGGAAACTGTGATGGCGCTTTTCTTCGAGAGCGTGCTGCCGCCGATGTCGGCTGTTTCCTGCCTCAAGTTGCAGACGGCGTTGAACCCTTTAGCTTTCGCTTGCTCAAGAATCCTTAGAATCGCCTCGCGTCTCGCGCGGGTCTTTAAAGACTCGAATCCGCGCATTTCGCCGCCGAAAAAGTTTTTCAGGCTGCCGGCGAAGGTCTTGAAATAATCCGTGGCGATGGTCACCTCGCCGATCAACATCTCGGGAGTTTTCGAAGTCGACGAAATCTTCGGGAAAGTCTTCAGGTCGGTGACGAGAAAACCCGATATCGCCGATTCCCGCTCCTCGAGTGAGCGCAAATGCTTCTTTTCGGAAAACCTGCCGCAAATGAACCCAAACGGTATCAGCACGAACAAACGCAACAGAAACACAATCAAATCACCCATGACATACCTCTCGTTGAACGATGCTCGAAAAGTGATCGAGCGCCAAAATCAAAAAAAAGACTTGTCCCGCCATCCAGTCTCGCCGAAGCTCCGCGTTGGAGGAAGCTTGGAAGGCGATGGCGAAAGTTCGAAATCCGAATTTAGAAAGAGTTTAAAGCTCTTTACGGAGGGTTTCGGACGCTTTATTCGGAATCGGACGAGGAAACCGGAAGTTCCGGCGGCGCGACTTGAGAGTCAGCCGTCTCCTCGCCATTCTTTTCAAGCACCACCGCGGTGCCGTACGCGTAAAGCTCCGCGGCTCCGGCGGTGACGGCGCTCGTCGAGAATCGAACGTTCACGACCGCGTTGGCGCCCAGTTCCCGGGCCTGCGCCATCATACGCTCCATCGCCTCCCTTCGCGATTCGGTTAGAAGCTCCGTGTATCCCTTCAACTCGCCGCCGACGAGGTTTTTGAAGCCGGCGGCTATGTCGCGTCCCGCGTGCTTCGCCCTGACGGTGTTTCCCTGGACGATCCCCTTGGCCTCCGCCACTTCGAATCCCGGCACTGTCTCCGTGTTTACTACGAACATTTTCTCCTCCTCATTTTATCATCCGACGCCATTGAAAAAGGTTCCGCGTCCGCCCGCGTTTCCCCCTTCGAAAGCTTCGGCCCTTTCAGCGACTTTCGATGTGAGTTATCAAGTCGTCATAACCATACGATAAACCCGGGAAAGTTTTTTTCAAGGCATTCACGTTGGATTCCGGTGATAAAGAATCAATTAAAAATAGGATCGCGATGTCGCAGCCGCAAAGGCGTTGCATGTTGCGAGCGACACAACGCGAGTTCTGATGTTCAAGCTACAGAACAATTTGCGCTGAGCCCCGTCTTCGCTGAAACTACGCCGTGGCAAGCAGCGCAAAGTGTTTTGGACGCGATATTTCATCTCGCCGGTAGAGACCGTTTGTCGCCGCCCCAAATGGCGCATAGAAGGATTCCGACCTCGTAGAGAAGTATCAGGGGGATTCCGACCAGCAGCATGCTGATCGGGTCGGGGGGGGTGATTATCGCGGCGACGACCAGCGCTCCGACTAGAACGTATGGCCTTTTCTTCCGCAGCGTCTCGGTTTGGACGATTCCCAGACGCGCGAGCGACACCATCGCCAGGGGAATCTCGAAAACCAGTCCCGAACATAGAAGCCAATAGAAAGCGAACGACATGAAATCCTTTATTTTCCAATAGTGTTCCGCCCCCTCCAATTTGAATTTCAAGAGGATGCTCAACAGGGGCGCGAGCGCGAAGTAGCCGCATGTGATTCCGGCGGCGAACGAGAAGCTGCCCAAAGTGGCGACGGCGATGAACGCCTTGTTCTCGTTTTTTTCGAGTCCCGGCGCGACGAATCTCCATAGAAGAAGTGTGACGATTGGAAATCCCAACACGATACCGGCGAGAAGGGAAAGCTTGAATTTGATGATCACCGGGTCGAACGGGCTTGTCACAATCTGCTTGATCTGGAATTCCGGATTGGCGTCCCGCACGATAGCCATCGGGCGGGTGAGAGCGTCGTAGATTGAATCGACCATGAACAGAGAAAGCGTCGTCGTCAATAGGAGGGCGATGACGATTTTGAACGCGGTCCACCTCAACTCCTCGAGGTGCTCCCACAAATTCATTTTCGCTCTCTCAATCTTTTTTCGTTTTTTCATAATCGCTTCCGCCAACCCGCGGGTTTCGCGGATTCCAATGTTGTAATCCCGGCGCGTCCGGGTTGATTATAGTATGGAAAAGCGGTTTTGGCAAACATCCAACGAATATCTCTTCTCGTTTGACTTTTTGGTCGCAAAAAATCGAAAACCTTATTATACCGCGTTTCAGTAGGCCACGTTCGAAAAGGTCTCGCAGCCATGTGGACACTTATTTCGAGTATGACGACCGCGTCATTTTTGAGGTAGCTCGCGACAACGATCTGCGGAAATTGGAGGTGGGGTTTCCGACCGACTCCATCGATCCGAGCGAACCGGTCTCCTTGGAAAGAGCGGGGTTTCGGCCGGAATTCAATGTTTCCGGGGATTTCGCCGCTCGCCCTCAAAGCGAATGAAACATTCAAATGCGCCATAAGAAAACCGTCGCTATCGTGAGACGACGCCAATCCGTCGTTCGCGAGGGTTGCGGTATCGGAAAGTCGATGTATATTCCACGCTTCGATTGATGCCGCGGGGCGTCGCTTCAATGCGGCGAAGCGCGAAATTTCAACATTTTAGAGCCAACTGGCTCAGAACCAATTGCAAAACTCTGACTGAGGAAAATTAAAATGAGTGAAATCCCGGAGAAAATGCTGGCGTGGCCCCTTTTCGGGGTCGGATTGGACAAAATAGGTTGCGACGGCAAACCCTGCGTGGTTGACGTGCCTGAAATCAAGAGAGACGAGCTGCTTGTCAAAATAGACGCCATAGGCCTTTGTTTCTCCGACATCAAACTCATCCGCGCCGGCGAGGAGCATCCGCGGGTCATATCAAAAAATCTGGCGGAGGATCCCGTCATTCCCGGGCACGAGGCCGTAATGACCGTTGTCAAGGTTGGAGACGACCTGAAAAACGAATATTCGACTGGACAACGATACATAATTCAGGCGGATATCTATGTCAACGGCGAGGGATTCGCCTATGGCTACGCAATCGACGGCGGCATGGCGCAATACAGCGTGGTCGACCAACGGGTTTTGAACGGAGACGAGGGGTGCTATCTGCTTCCGCTCGCCGACGAAACTCCAGCGGGACTCGCGGCTTTGATCGAGCCTTGGACCTGCGTCATAGCGAGCCATCTGATCGAAAACCGCGTCGCTCCGGAAGCCGGAGGCTCGATGCTGATCGCCTGCGAACCCGGCGATTCGACCATCTATGAGCCGGGCGGGCTTTTGCTGTCGAATCCGCCGGCGTCGATCACCTGTCTCTCCGTCAACGCTGAAACCCTGGACGGCTTGAAATCGGCGTTTTCGGCCGCGGATTTCGCGGAAATCGAATCCGTTCCCGACGCGGGGGCGTACGACGATGTTTTCCTCTGCGCCATCAAAGAGAGGGCGAGAGCCGAGAAACTATCGAAACTGTGCGCTAGAAACGCCACAATAAACCTCATCGGGGAATATCACGACGAGGAGTGGTCCATCGACGTGGGCAACATCCACTACGATGGTTGGTTCTATCAGGGAACCAGCGGTGCGAATCTCTCGGAAGCCTACGGTCGAAACGTCAGAAGCGTTTTGAGAAAAGGCGGCGTCTGCTGGCTGCCCGGCGGAGCGGGAGCTATGGGGCAGATGCACACGCAACTGGCCGTCGAGGATCCGAACGGCCCCTCCAGAATCCTCGTAACCGATCTTGACGACGCGAGAATCGCGAAAGTGGTCGAAGGGCTCGCCGACAAGATACGCGAGCGGAACATCGACTTCAATACTTTGAATCCGAAACATTTCGAATCGCCCGAGGCGTTTCACGAGGAGGTCGCGAGATTCGCGGGCGGCGACGGTTTCGACGACATAGTGATGCTGGTTCCCGTGATCCCCGTCCTGAACGATGCCGCCAAACTATTGAAAAAAGACGGTTTGATGAACATTTTCGCCGGGATTCCGGCCGGTAAGGAGGGATTGCTCAATGTCGCGGGAATCGCGCGGGACGGACACCGCTACATAGGTTCCAGCGGCAGCCGAACCTCTGATTTGAGATACACGTTGAGCCTGGTGGAGAAGGGCGAGCTCACCCCGGCGACGGCACTGGCGGCCATCGGGGGTATGCGCTCGCTCAAAGAGGGGTTGGACGGAGTGGCGAACGCCAGATTTCCAGGGAAAACCGTCGTGTTTCCGCATTGTGAGAACCTTCCGCTCACACCAGTCGGGAGGATTGGAGAACTCGACGAGTCGGTCGCCGATTCTCTGCGAGAAAACACACTCTACAACTTGGAGACCGAAAAAGCGCTGTTTGCGAAGTTTGCGGATTCTTGAGCCTGCGATACAACGCTTGGGCTCAATAAAGTCCGCATGCCCCGCTTTCGATTCGCGGTAATCGCGGTCGCGGCGTTTTTTCAAACAGCGTTTCCGCCGGGTTAAACCCGACGCTGAACTAGCCCCTGTTCGAAAAGTGTCGAACCAGGCGTTGCTTGGAAAGGCATTTCCCCGCGTCGCCGCGTCAAAAAAATGGAAACATTAAAAAATGGAAATTTCCCGACATAATGAAACCCGTTTTTTGGCGGCGACGGGCAACGAGCACAAAATCCGCGAGTTTCGCGAGATACTCTCTCAGTTCGGAGTTGAATTCGTCCATCCGAAGGATGTAGGCGGAATTCCCGAAGTGGAGGAGAATGGAGCGACGTTCGAGGAAAACGCCGTCATCAAAGCGAAATCGGCCGCGGAAACCGCGGGAATGCCGGCTTTCGCGGACGACTCAGGATTGGTCGTTGATATTTTAGACGGCGCGCCGGGAATATATTCCTCCCGCTACGCCGACACGGACACCGCGAGAATCGCGCGCCTGCTCCGCGAGATTCGCGAAAAGGAGCGCGAGGCCGGATTGCGTCGAAGAGCCGCTAAATTCGTCTGCGTCATAGCGGTCGCGTATCCCGATCGCGAGGATGCCGACGTTTTCCGCGGAGAGGTGTCGGGGGAGATAATCGACGAGCCTCGCGGCGAGAACGGTTTCGGATACGATCCGGTTTTCGTGCCGGACGGGCATTCCGCGACTTTCGCGGAACTGCCGTCGGAGATGAAAGATTCCATCAGCCATCGCCACAACGCGTTGATGGCCGCCAGCGTTCATTTCGAGCGCGTCCGCCGAGATGCCTCGGATGTTTTGCGCTGAGCCGCGGCTTCGCTGAAGCCACGCCGTGGCAAGCGGCGCAAAGTACTGGGGGGGGGGCAGGGCAACCGCGCGAAAGTGAGGCTAATGCTTTTCGTTTTTATTTGAATATCCAATATCCAACAAGGAATATCCAAGATCCAAGTAAA
>JAADHT010000008.1 GCA_013151705.1 Kiritimatiellota bacterium
TGAACACTTTATCCGGCCATGAGAACAAAGTGAAGGGAACCATAGAACTGCATCTTCCGCAACAAAACGGCGAAGTGTCGGTATACGAGATCTTGATTCCCACCGAACAGGTTTCCGAGGTTCGGCAAGGTAAAAAGATGACCACCACAAGAAAATTTTTTCCAGGCTATCTACTGATAAGAATGGACATGTATGATCCCGAAACGAAAGAGCTCAACGAAAAGGCTTGGTATTTCATTCGGCATACTCAGGGAGTCATAGGGTTCATCAGCACCGGTGACAAACCGACGCCTCTTCCTCAACACGAAATAGACGCTCTGCTCGCACAGACATCCGGAGAGAAGGAGAAGGCCAGACCGAAAATCAACTATGAGATCGGTGAGATGGTGAGAATCAAGGACGGCGCTTTCGAAAACTTCGAAGGAGCGATAGAGGGTATAGATCACGACCGGGGCAAATTGAATATTCTAGTGTCGATATTCGGCAGATCCACTCCGGTCGAACTGGAATTCTGGCAAGTCGAGAGGGAAGTTTAGGATAATCAGTGAAGAGTGATAGAGAGATCAGTGAAAACTCGGCGAGTTCGGCTCGGCAGTCTCAAGACATGGGAAAGGACGTGCTCGGTTGGTTGTTGACGCCTCAAAACAGACAATCGGTTTATCGTATCATATAAGCGAGTCGGATAGTCCGACTTTATTTTAGGAGCTGTAGAATGGCAAAGAAGGTTACAGGCCAGATCAAATTGCAAATACCCGCCGGCGCGGCGAATCCCGCGCCTCCCGTGGGTCCCGCTCTTGGTCAGGCCGGCATTAACATAATGGAGTTCTGCAAGCAGTTCAACGCCGCCACCCAATCCGAATCCGGAATGGTGATACCGGTTGTCATAACTGTCTACAAGGACCGCTCGTTCACATTCATAACAAAATCTCCACCGGCGGCGGTGCTTCTCAAAAAAGCGGCGGGACTGGCCGCCGGCTCCGGGGAAGTCGGCAGGGAAGTGGTTGGCTCCGTCACGAAGGCTCAGGTTCTGGAAATAGTGAAACTGAAAATGCAGGATTTGAACGCCAGAACCGATGAAGCGGCGATGAGGATTATCGAGGGAACAGCCCGAAGTATGGGAATCGAGGTGAAAGATGTCTAAAAGCAAGCTTTACAAATCACAATTGGAGATGGTGGAGGAGGACAAACTCTATCCAATATCCGAAGCGTTCGAGCTATTGAAGAAAATGCCCCATACCAAATTTGACGAGAGTGTGGATGTGGCGATCAGACTCGGAATCGATCCTCGGCAATCCGACCAAAACGTCCGCGGAGCCGTCTCTCTCCCCAAGGGCACCGGCAAAAACGTCGTCGTGGCCGTCGTGGCGGCCGACGCCGCCGGCGAACAGGCGAAGGAGGCTGGAGCGGAGCATGTCGGAATGGAGGATTTGATCGCTAAAATCAAAGACGGCTGGTTGGGCTTCGACGTTCTGATAGCCACCCCCGAGGCGATGAAGCAGGTTAGACCTTTGGGACGAGTTCTCGGTCCGCGCGGATTGATGCCCAATCCGAAAACAGGCACCGTCACGGACGACGTGGTCAAGGCGGTCAACGAAGCTAAAGCTGGGCGAGTCGAGTTCAGGGCCGACAAAGGTGGTTGCGCGCATGCCGCGATAGGTAAACTATCGTTTCCGGTCGAGGATCTCCTGGAGAACTGCATAGCGCTCCTGCAGGCCTTGATCAGAGCGAAACCCGCCACGGCGAAAGGCACGTACATTCAAAAATGCGCGGTCTCCTCGACAATGAGTCCCTGCGTGAAAATAGACGCTACAGAATTACTCAAGGTGTTATGATGAGAGTTGAAAAAGCACAAATGGTGAGCGATATAGGTGAAACGATGAAAAATTCGGATTTCCTGTTTCTGATCACCTACAAGGGACTGGACGTCGCTCAGTTCTCCGATTTTCGCAATCGATTGGCCGAGCAAAACGCCGATTGCTGCGTTCTGAAAAACAGGCTGATACTCAAAGCCGCCGAATTGAACGGTTTGGACGATATAGCCAAAATGGAATTGCAAGGCGACACGGCCTTGGTTAGTGGAAAGGGAGATCCTGGAATCGTGGCGAAGACCATAGCCGCTTTCGGCAAAGAGGCCGAGGCTGTGGCTCCCAAAAGCGGCTACCTGGATGGAGCCCTTTTATCGGGAGACGACGTCAAAGTGATCGCGGATCTCCCGTCCAGAGAAGTTCTTCTGTCGCAATTGATCGGCGTCATACAGGCGCCCGCTAGAGAATTCGTAACGGTTCTCAACGCCAAGGCGACCGAGATATTGAATTTGCTGAACGCGTATAAGAATAAATTAGAGGAAAACTAGAACTTGGGAAACAGTTCTAAATCAACAATGGAGGCAACATATCATGTCGGAAAAAGCAAATGTGGAAGAAGTATCAAAGGAAATGGACAAGTTTATTTCCTTTATCGAGAATCTCACCGTCCTTGAACTCTCGAAAATGGTCAAGGCTCTCGAGGATCGCCTAGGTGTGACAGCCGCGGCTCCGATGGTGGCGGCGGTAGCGGCACCTGCCGACGGCGGTGGCGCGGCGGCTGAGGAGAAAACCGAGTTCGATGTTATTTTGAATTCTTTCGGCGAAAATAAAATAGCCGTTATCAAAGAAGTCAGAACGATCACCGGACTAGGTTTGAAAGACGCGAAGGATTTAGTCGAGGCCGCTCCCAAACCAATTAAGGAAGGCGCATCCAAAGAAGAGGCGAACGAGGTCAAAGAGAAGCTTGAAGCCGCCGGCGCCACTGTGGAGTTGAAATAGCACTTGCTAGACATCGCATTCAATAAATTCAGAGGATCTCTGATAAAACCGGAATCGCCGCATCGGGATAACCGCGCGGCGAATTTTGGCGTTTACGGGATGCTCTGATTTCGTCTTTTGACACTGGGTTTCTCCGCCCCGCGGCGGAGCTTGGTTGTGTATTTTATTTCGTGCGGCAACGCGGGAAAAACAGACAGGTGATTATATGGCGGATCGCAAAAATTTTGGAAAACTAGAGGATGTACTCGAAATTCCCGACTTGATAAGTGTCCAAGTGGATTCATATAACAATTTTCTCCAGCGGGACATACCCCCGGAAAAACGCAAGGGCGGTCTGGAAGAGGTTTTCAAGGAAGTTTTTCCTATTAAAAGTTTTGACGGTCAAGTGGTGCTGGATTACGTCTCATACAGAATCGGCGAAATCAACGACGATGTAATCGACTGTATAAAAGACGGAGAAACTCACAGCGTTCCGCTATACGCCACATTCAGGCTCAAACGCGAAGGCGGGGAGCTCGTAGAGGAAGAGGTTTTCATAGGCGACATGCCCGTCATAACCGAAGGAGGCACTTTCGTCGTCAACGGGGTGGAACGGGTTATAATAAGTCAATTGCACCGTTCGCCGGGTCTTTGCTTCGAAACATCTCAGCACACCAGCGGCGTGACGCTTTATTCATTCCGAATCATACCCGACCGCGGCTCTTGGATGGAGGTTCAATTCGACATAAACGAATTGATCTACATCTATATGGACAGACGACGCAGACGCAGAAAATTTCTGATAACGACATTTCTCCGCGCCATAGGCTATGAAACCAACAAAGACATTCTCTCGCAAATACATGAAGTGAAAAAAATGTCGATTCCGGCATTGCTCAAATGCGATGATTTGAACACGTACTACACAATCGACCCGGTAACAGACGAGGCCGGAGAAATCATTTTGGACGAGTGCGTTGAAATGAACGAGGCGCATTTGGACCAACTGAAAACATCAAAAATTAAAAAAGTCGAGCTCGTTCATATTCCGAACGGCGACAATTATCTGATAACCTGTCTCCGCAAGGATCCTCCACGCACCCGCGACGAGGCGTTGAAGGAGATATACCGTCGCATGCGACCCGGAGATCCCCCGAGCATTCCCAACGCGAAACAACTGTTGCACAGATTATTTTTCGACATCCGCCGTTACGATCTCGGCCATGTCGGACGTTTCAAATTGAACAAGACATTCAATCAGAACGTGAGTCTGAGCGAAAGGGTTTTGCGCAAAGAGGATATGCTCGAGGCGACCAAATTGCTGGTTAGGCTCAAAGCCTCCGCCGGCGCTCCCGACGACATAGATCATCTAGGCAATCGCCGTGTTCGCAACGTTGGTGAATTGCTGCAAAACCAGTGCCGCGTGGGACTTTCGAGAACCGAGAGGTTGATAAAAGAGAGAATGACGCTGCTGGGTTCCGACGGATCGACGATGACACCCTCTAAATTGGTGAATCCGAAAGCCTTCGCTGGCGTTGTCAGAGATTTCTTCGCCCGCAACCAGCTTTCACAGTTTATGGACCAGACGAATCCATTGTCGGAATTGACGAACAAACGCAGAATGAGCGCGTTGGGCCCTGGCGGATTGAGCCGCGAGCGAGCCGGATTCGAAGTGAGAGACGTTCATGTAAGTCACTACGGAAGAATCTGCCCGATAGAGACTCCGGAAGGACCGAACATCGGTTTGATATCCTCCATGTCCCTATATTCCAGAATCAATGATTTCGGATTTTTGGAAACTCCGTACCGCTTGGTCAAAAACGGTGTCGTCACGGACAAAATAGAGCATCTGACCGCCGATCAGGAAGAGAAATACGTCATAGCGCAGGCTAACGCCGCTCTCGACGCCGAAGGAAGATTCACAAATCCGACAGTGATGGCGCGGCACCACGGGGACTCCCGAGAGGTTCCACAAGAAAACGTGCAGTATATGGACGTTTCACCTAAACAGTTGGTGAGTCCGGCTGCCGGATTGATTCCTTTTCTCGAGCATGACGACGCAAACAGAGCGTTGATGGGCTCCAACATGCAACGTCAGGCCGTTCCGCTGCTCACCACGGAGGCCCCCATAGTGGGGACTGGTTTGGAATCCAAAATAGCTATCGACACCAGAGCGGTCGTCAGAGCGAAAGCGACGGGCGTCGTGGCCGCGGTATCGGCGGACAAAATAGAGATAACTCCTAAAGGAACTTCATACGAAGCCGGCAAAAAAGGGCATATTCAGTATAAATTGAACAAGTACTTGAGAAGCAATGCCGGCACCGCCTTGAATCAGCGCCCCATAGTCGAAACGGGGCGGAAAGTGCAAAAAGGTGATCCCATAGCGGACGGAGCCGCCACAAAGGACGCTGAACTCGCCTTGGGGAAAAACCTCAAGGTCGCGTTCATGCCTTGGTTCGGATACAACTTCGAGGACGCTATCGTGATAAGCGAGAAGCTCGTCAAGGAGGACATCTACACGAGCGTTCATATCGAAGAGTTTGAAATAACCGCCAGGGAAACGAAGCTCGGACCGGAGGAGATAACAAGGGACATTCCCAACGTCAGCGACGAGGCTTTGAGAAATCTTGGTCCCGACGGAATAATAAGACTCGGAGCGGAAGTGAGACCAGGGGACATCCTCGTTGGCAAGATCACGCCGAAATCCGAAACAGGACTCGCTCCGGAAGAACGCTTGATCAGAGCGATTTTCGGCGAGAAAGCCGCCGATGTGAAAGACTCCAGTTTGGTGGTCAGCAGCGGAAAAGGCGGAGTTGTGATGGATGTCCGCGTGGAGTTGTCCACCGATCCAAACAGACAGACAATGACCAAATCGGAAATCAAAAAACAAATAAAACATGCCAAAGACACCTGTAAAATGGACTCCGCCGAATTGTTGGACGAGATGGCTGAGGAACTTACCGAGATACTGCTCGATCAAAAGTTGCCGAACCCCATCTACGACGCGTCCTCGTCAAAAACGGACGCCATCCTCATTTCAGCCAACAGGAAGGTGACGAAAAGCTCGATTTTGAAACTCACCGCGAAATACGGCCAATTCAAAATGGAAGGCTCTCCTTTGAAGGAAAAGATTGAAGAGATCATCGCTACCTACGCTCCCAAAATAAAGGAGCTGGAGTCAGATCGGGGAACGTTGATCGAATCACTTGAATCGGGAGACGGACTGGAGCCCAAGATCGTCAAAAAAGTCAAGGTTTACGTCGCTTGCAAGCGCAAAGTGCAAGTCGGCGACAAAATGGCCGGACGGCATGGCAACAAGGGTATCGTGGCTAACATAGTTCCCGTCGAAGACATGCCGTTTCTCTCCGATGGAACTCCAGTGGATATCGTATTGAATCCTCTGGGCGTGCCAAGTCGAATGAACGTCGGCCAAGTGCTTGAAACGCATTTGGGGTGGGCCGCCAAACTGCTGAATATGAAAGTGGCCACGCCTGTTTTCGACGGAATACACGAGGACGACATCGTCAAATTGATGTCCCAGGCGAATGAGAAGGTTGAAAAAGAGACTGGAATCTCATACAACTGGGGATTCAACAACAAGGACGGAAAAATCGTTTTCGACGGGAAAGCGGATGTTTACGACGGACGGACAGGAGAGAAATTCGACCAAAGGGTGATGGTCGGCTACATATATATGCTGAAACTAGACCACTTGGTCGCCAACAAAATCCACTCGAGAGCGGTTGGGCCATATTCTCTAGTCACTCAACAACCCCTCGGCGGCAAAGCCCAGCACGGAGGCCAGCGTTTCGGAGAAATGGAGGTTTGGGCTTTGGAGGCGTACGGAGCCGCCTACACTCTTCAGGAAATGCTGACGGTCAAAAGCGATGACGTCGTTGGTAGAGCGAGAATCTACGAATCGGTTGTCAGAGGACAAAACATCCTGGAGGCGAGTCGACCTGAATCCTTCAATGTATTGATCAAAGAGATGCAAAGCTTGGGAATCGACATTCGTCTTGTCAACAAAAATCAGCAAACGCTTTAACACGCCGCGTACAAATGCGGAAGATTAGCGGCGTTTGCCAACGAAATACGCTTGAAGTCCACCGCTAGCGGTACAACACATGGAGGATCCGGCTGTGATTAATAATAAATTCGCCTACAGAGAACTTTTAGGACAGGAGGAAAGCTCCTCCTTCGGCGCCGTCACCATAAACGTGGCGGCACCGGATGTCATTCGTTCTTGGAGCCATGGAGAAATCAAAAATCCCGAAACGATAAACTACCGTACCTTCAAACCTGAAAAAGGCGGTTTGTTTTGCGAGAGGATTTTCGGTCCGACAAAGGATTGGGAGTGCAATTGCGGCAAATACAAACGGATTAAACACAAAGGCGTGGTCTGCGACCGTTGCGGCGTCGAAGTGACTCAGTCGCGGGTCAGACGCGAGCGAATGGGGCATATTGAACTGGCTGTTCCGGTCACCCACATCTGGTTCTTCAAATGCATGCCAAGCAGAATCGGACTCATACTCGACTTGACCGCCAGAACTTTGGAGCAAATCGTATACTACGAAAACTGGGCCGTCATCGATCCGGGCGACACCCCCTTGAAGGTGGGACAGTCCTTGAATGAAATCGAATACATGGAAGCAGTGGAGAGCTACGGAGACTCCTTCGATGCCGCTATGGGCGCCCCCGCGATCAAAAGACTCCTTGAAAACATCGATCTCAACGCTATGACCGAGGATCTGCAACTCCAAATGTCGGCGACTCGCAGCAAAGCGATCAGAAAAAAACTCGCGAAAAGAATGAGACTCGTCGAAGGATTCATCAAAAGCAATTCCAGACCCGAATGGATGGTTTTGGAGGTTTTGCCAGTCATCCCGCCCGATCTGCGTCCTTTAGTCCCTCTCGAAGGCGGTAGATTCGCCACTTCCGATTTAAATGATCTTTACAGACGCGTCATAAACAGGAACAACAGACTTAAAAATCTTCTCCAGCTCAAAACTCCCGATGTGATAATCAGGAACGAGAAGAGAATGCTTCAGGAGGCGGTCGACGCTTTGATGGACAACGGCCGTCATGGGCGCATCGTCACGGGAGCCGGCAACAGACCACTGAAATCCCTTAGCGATATGCTCAAAGGCAAACAGGGAAGATTCCGCCAGAATCTCTTGGGAAAACGGGTGGACTATTCCGGACGATCAGTCATCGTCGTGGGGCCGGAACTTGCTTTGGACCAGTGCGGCATTCCCAAAAAGATGGCGTTGGTCCTTTTCGAGCCATTCATCATCAGGCATTTGAAAGACCGGGATCTCGCGCACACTGTTCGCAGCGCTAAAAAAATGATTGAACGCGGCGATCCCGTCGTCTGGGATATACTCGCCGAAGTGACCAAGGGACACCCCGTGATGCTCAACAGAGCTCCCACGCTTCACAGGTTGAGTATTCAGGCGTTCAATCCGGTATTGATAGAAGGGTCGGCGATAAGACTGCATCCATTGGTCTGCACGGCGTACAACGCTGACTTCGACGGCGATCAAATGGCCGTCCACGTTCCGCTTTCCGTCGCCGCGCAACTCGAGACGAAACTTCTGATGCTGGCTCCTAACAACATTTTCTCGCCGGCTAACGGCAAACCAATAATGACTCCGACGCAGGACATCGCGCTTGGAGCCTACTACCTGACAGTGACCCCGGAGAAAACAGACAATCCGAAACTATTCCTGGACTACTTCGAAGTTTTAAGAGCGATGGACGCCGGCAGCGTGAAAATACACGACGCCGTCAGAATCTGCAACCCGGACCAGGGGGATGAGACTGTTTGGGGCGATCCGGACGCGAAATATCTGACAACCACGCCAGGGCGTTGCATTTTCAACGAGATCTGGGATGACAGTCTCGGTTTCTTCAACGAGGGGACGAACAAGAAACGGATTGGCCAACTAGTTTACGACTCCTACAAAAAGGTCGGACGCGAGAAAACGGTTATCCATCTCGACAAGTTGAAAGAGTTGGGCTACAAATACGCCACTTTGGCGGGATTCTCAATATCCATCACGGACATGGTCATTCCCCCGGAAAAGCAAAAACACATAGAGAACGCTAGAAAAGAGATAGCCACGGTTCTTCAGCAATTCGCCAAAGGTGTCGTGACCGATGGGGAACGCCACAACAAAATCATCGACTTTTGGACTCAAGCGAGCAAAAACGTGGCGGACGATCTTTTCAAAATACTGAATTCAGAATCCGGCACCATCAATCCGGTTTACGCAATGCTTGATTCAGGAGCCCGAGGCAGCAAAGACCAAATCCGCCAATTAGCGGGAATGCGGGGTTTGATGGCTAAACCTTCCGGCGACATCATAGAAAGGCCTATTCTCTCGAACTTCCGGGAAGGGCTATCCGTGCTGGAATACTTCATTAGCACGCATGGAGCGAGAAAAGGTTTGGCCGACACCGCGTTGAAAACAGCCGACTCCGGATATATGACCCGAAAACTCGTTGATGTCGCGCAAGACCTTATCTGCAAGGAAGAGGATTGCGGAACCGTCAAAGGCATCGAAGTCAGCAATATCGTCGAAGGCGACGAGGAGATAATTTCCATCGCCGACAGGGTTCGGGGAAGGTTTTCGGCGGTCGACGTCAAAGATCCGTTATTCGACGAATCCAAACCCGAATCACCGAAAAATCCGAGATTCATAATCCAAGCCAACGAGGAGTATTTAGAGGAAAACGCGGCGGCTCTCGTCGACCGCGGAATAAACTCCATAACGTTAAGATCCGTTTTGACCTGCGAAACTCATCATGGAGTCTGCATCAAATGCTACGGGAGAAATTTGGCTTGCGACAAATTGGCGGAAATCGGGGACGCTCTGGGAATCATCGCCGCCCAATCCATCGGAGAGCCCGGAACCCAACTGACAATGAGAACGTTCCATATCGGCGGAACAGCGTCGTCCACGTTCAAACAACCGAAAATCAAATTGCGAAATCCCGGAATTCTGACCTATCAGGACACCCGCGTCGTCAAAAACGAGACGGGAGAAACCATAGTTGTCAACAAAACCGGATTCGCGGTAGTCTCGGACGACAAGGGACGTGAAATCGACAGGTACGAACTTTTCGCCGGATCAATTCTGAAGGTGAAAGAGCGCTCCAAAGTTAAAGCCAACACTGAAATCGCTAGCTGGGATCCTTACAATGTGCCGATCATCGCCGAGGAGAAGGGTAAGATTGCCTTCAGAGACCTAATCACCGGCATAACGTTGAACCGCACGCAGAAAAAAGGCGGAGTGGTTGAACTTACCGTGATGGAGCACCGCGAAGATCTTCATCCCCAAATCGTCCTCTTGGATTCCAAAAACGAAATGGTCGCTCACTACAGTCTCCCCGCCGGGGCTTTCATAATGGTTGATGACAAAGCTAAAGTCAAAATTGGCGATGTCTTGGCCCGAATGCCTCGCCAAAGCGCTAAAAACAAAGACATCATCGGTGGACTTCCCCGCGTCGCCGAGCTGTTCGAAGCCAGAAACCCGAAAGAAGCCGCTGAAATCGCGAGAATCGACGGAGTGGTCGAGCTTGGCGAATTGGCGAAAGGACGCCGCACGTTGATCGTAAGGGATCCTGAAAACGATCAATCCGAGGAACATTTGATCCCAGTGAGCAAACACCTTACCGTCGGAAAAAACGACGTGGTAAAAAAAGGTCAAAAACTCACCGAGGGAGCGATCGTTCCCTTGGAGTTGCTCGAGATATGCGGCCCACAAGCCTTGCAGGAATATCTGGTGAACGAAGTGCAAATGGTCTATCAGGCTCAAGGAGTCGAGATAAACGACAAGCATATCGAAGTGATAGTGAGGCAAATGCTCCAAAAGGTCAAAGTGACCGATGCCGGCGACACGAAGTTTCTCTCCGCCGAGCAGGTTGACAAACAGGATTTCTTTTCCGAGAACCGCGAGGTCGCCGCGCGTGGCGGACAACCAGCCGAAGCTGAACCTGTTCTGCTCGGTATCACAAAAGCCTCGTTGGAAACGGAAAGTTTCATATCTTCAGCATCTTTCCAAGATACGACGCGGATACTCACGGACGCTGCCACATTGGGTAAAACCGATAATCTGAACGGTTTCAAAGAAAACGTCATAACCGGACACCTCATACCAGCCGGCACCGGAACGGAGGATATGCAGTCGGTGACAATTGAGACACTGGCTCCGGAGATAGAGCCGGAACCAGCCCCTGTCCAACAGACGGAAAGCTCAGATTCAGAATTGACTCCCGAGGAAGCGGCCAAACTCAATGAAGCCAAAGCCATGCTCAATTCCGGAATGGATGAGGAAAAAGACGAATCCCCCGCGAAAGTTCAATTGACGGCTGTCACGCTTTAAGCGTTGACGACGATGAAGATGATGAGGAGGAGCTT
>JAADHT010000178.1 GCA_013151705.1 Kiritimatiellota bacterium
GGAAGAAACAGTCCATGTTTCTGAATGAAATAGTTGTTCGGAAGGGCGATGATCAACCACTTAACTCTACTCATCCTCCAACAACCTTTTCGAGAGTTTACGCACGTCATAGCGTGGCTATGCGAAATGCCGAGCTTCTTCAGGTTGCGGACACGAGTTCTCGGGTTCTTCCACTGCTTCCAGAGCATTGCCCTGAGTCGGCGGAACATCCAGCCGTTAAGCGATCGGAACATACTTCGGGTGGTGGCTTGCCTGTAGTAATTCCACCATCCGCGAGTGAATGAATTCAGCTCCCGAATGACTCGATTGATACTTCCGCCACTGTTCTTCGGTGTCAGTTCCTTGATTCGCTCTTTGAACTTCTTGATGGATTTGGAGTGTATGCGGATTTGAGGGTTCGCTCTTGACGAGGTAAAACTGAATCCGAGATAGCAGCGCCACCATGGGTGGCTTATTGCGCTTTTCTCTTCGTTTACCTTCAGTCGGAGCTTATTGGTAATGAATTTGCTCACGCTATTCATCACCCTTTCCCCAGCCCGCCTACTTTTCAGATAGACCATGAAGTCATCCGCATAGCGGACGAACTTCAGGTTTCGTCTCTCCAGTTCCTTATCCAGTTCGTCCAACACTATGTTGGACAACAGCGGTGAAAGCGGTCCTCCCCGCGGAGTTCCCTCTTCCGACGAGCTGACGAGACCGTCGGTCATTATACCGGCAGTGAGGAATTTGCGAATAAGTTTAAGTACTCGCTTGTCCTTTATTCTCGTCGCTAGTCCGCTCATCAGTCTGTCATGGTTGACTCTATCGAAGAACTTCGACAAATCCATGTCCACGACGGTTCGGTATTCCGCTTTCACATATTCATGGGCGCGTTTTATCGCATCGTGCTGTGATCTACCCGGTCTGAATCCGAAACTGGATTCGGAAAAGGTGTGATCCCATATTTTCTGTAACACTTGCGCTACCGCTTGTTGTACGAGGCGGTCGAGCACAGTCGGTATTCCGAGGAGTCTCACTCCCCCGTCCGGTTTGGGAATCTCCTTTCGCCGTACGGGTAGTGGATCATAAGCGCCGTCAAGGATCGCCTGACGTATTTTGATCCAGTGCCTCTTCAGATATACCGGGAGCTGTTTCACAGTCATCTTGTCAATTCCCGGAGCTCCCTTGTTGGATTTGACCCGTTGCAACGCCACGCGCATGTTCTTCCGCTCCAGGATGGATTTCAAGAGTCGGGCTTTTCCCGTCGGGCTTTCGGATAGGCTCGATGCTATGAACATTTCAGAACTGAAATCCCGAATTGTATTTTTTTCTCGCCTTATTTGTATGTCATTGTGTGGCAATGACCTCTCTACCCGCCTGCGAGAGTGGGCGGATAGAGCCGGGTCTTTTGTTAAACCGGCACACCCTATCTTCCGGTTACTCTAAAATTTACAACTTCGGAGACGCCGAGGGTCTCCCGGGGTACTTCTCCCATAACTTTCAGTGCGTGAATGTCGAGTATACGTGCCAGCGCCATAAAATGGATATAGGACTTTATCTTGTGTTGCGGACTGGTCCCGGTCTGCGCACGCCTGTACTCGCTTGCTATTCGTCACCCCGCACTTTCGCTACTGACGCTTCCTCCAGCGATGCCGTCACCGACACCTCCTTGCGCTTTCACTACATCAGGCTGGATCAGAGACTCATACTTGACTTCATACAACGAAGTCGTATATTCACTCTTTAGCCATGGGCTTCGCCCGGCACACAACGAGATCGCTTCACCTAACTCAGATACCGCTGCGCGGAATATGAGTAGGTGAGCTTTATGTTAGTGGCGACACGAGGTCGTTTTATATATTGTTTAGCTGCAAGGATTTATCTTTACTGACTAAACCTGGCATTCCATTGTTAGTATCCCAGGAAGACAGGTGAGGCATGCGCTGTTGCGTCGACCTGGAGCTCTTCCGACAAATGATCGGAGCGAAATCAATGCAAACATTCATTATTAATTTCTTGCTCGGAACTCTTGGTGTCTTTTTTATATTTTTAATACCATTGTTTCTTAAAAAGGAAAAGTTTTCTGTACCATTTTTTATAGTGATAATCGGTCTACTTTGTGGCTTGTCGTCCCTTTTTTTCGGATATGCGTCAACATTTTCTATTATTTGCCTTTATTTTGTATTCACCGTCATAGAATTATTAAGGGGAAATAAGAAGTGAAATTTTCAGTTGTCATACCGGCGCACGACGAGGAAGGATGCGTGGCATCCACTCTTGAGACGCTGGCCGCGAAACTCGCGGATTCCCCGTTTCAGGATTTCGAGATAATCCTGGTCGCTGACCACTGTTCTGACGGAACCGAGGGGATAGCCGCGGAAATCGCGGAGAGGGAGCCTTGGATAAAAGTCGTGCGCAACGAGCGCGAGCCGGGATTCGGGATGGCGGTTCGAGCAGGTTTGGACGCGTTCACCGGCGATGCGGTGGCGATATTCATGGCGGACGCCAGCGACAGTCCCGACGACCTGCTGGTCTATTTCGCGAAAATCGCGGACGGCGCGGAATGCGTCTTCGGGTCGCGTTTCATCAAAGGCGGCGAGATCGTCGACTACCCGATTCACAAGCTGATTCTGAACAGAATCGGCAATTTCATCATACGCGTTCTGTTCCAGCACGGATTGAACGACACGACGAACGCGTTCAAATGCTATCGCCGCGAAGTGGTGGATGGCTGCCGTCCGTTTCTCTCGCCGCACTTCAACCTGACAGTCGAACTGCCGCTCAAAGCCATCGTGCGCGGCTATAAATACGAGATAGTGCCGATTTCGTGGCGAAACCGCGCCACCGGCGTCTCCAAACTGAAGCTCCGAGAAATGGGGTCGAGATATTTTTTCATCATCTTCTACTGCCTTTTGGAGAAATGGCTCGCCCGCAAGGACTATCAGCGGCGTTCCTGAACTTCAGAAACGCTTCACAAGCCGTTGAATTTGGATTCTAACGCGATATCGCGATCGTCAATGTTTCTCCGCCGTTGGTTGTTTATCGACAATTTACCGCTAATTCATATTCAGTGAATAAGCGATAAATCAATTACTCGTAGAAGTTCGTCGATTCGAACTCGGCCACGGGGCTGTCAAGCTGCTCGCAGCGAACGCTCGCCCCGAAACGCACGTCACCCTCTTTCAAAGCCTTGACCACGACCGTCCAAACGGCTTTGCCGCCGACATCCAAGCTGCGAAGAGGAGGGAATACAAGCTGTTTGCCCTTCAAAACGGCTTTCGTCGGGCCCTCGGAACTGACAACCCGCATAGAATCCTCCAGCATACATGTGACCGCCACGTTTTTAGCGGCTAGAGAACCCGTGTTCGTAACGTATATCTTATATGTTTCCGTCTCGCCTACAGCGACCGGATCGTTCACATCATCGACTCGCAAAAGCAATGCCGGAATGCCCTGCACATCCGTCAAAAACGTCGTGGAAACAAGTGCTGTGGCTTTAGCTTGCGCCGTGGCTGAGGCGGCCACTTTCATAATGCGCGTGGCTTGAAGTTTGGCAGTAAGCTCCTTGGACTCTCCGGCGGGCAGTGAGACGAGATTCCAGGAAACGGCGCCGCCGCTGTTCGCGCCTCCCTCGTTGGCGGATATGAATCTCATTCCAGCCGGCACTTTCAAAACGGCTTGGAGACTCTGCGCGTCCCCGTCCCCTATGTTCTTCAAGGAAATTTTATACCCGATATTATTGCCGACATATCTCATGGCGGGCGCTGTGCCGGCGATTCTCAATTTCGGCTGTTTCACTGAAATAGTCATTTTCGCCGAAGCGGCCACTCCGTCGTTGGCTTTCGCCACGAGAATATTCGTGAAATCACCTTTTTTATAAGCGTGCATTCTGACTTCGAACGTTTTAGACTTGCTTGGCATCAACTTGTCTATGCCCAGATGAAGCTTGGCGCCACCGCTAGCTTTGCGGACACCTTTCAACTCATGGTCCAATACAGTGTTCAAAACAGCGGCCGTGCCATTATTGGTGAACGTCATTACGGCTTTGAAATCATCCCCTACTATCAAATTCTTCGGAGCTTCTATCGTGAAAAGAAGTGAGGGATTCACAACTTCCATAATCGCCGTCATCTGCCCCAAATGGAAATTCAAATCGGCTTGTCCGCGGTGAACCACGGTTCCTGCTCTGTTCGCTTTTCCGGTGATAGTGATGACCTCTTTCTGTCCAGGCGCCATCAATCCGAATTCCCAACGCAACGCGTTGCCCGATTTCTTATCGGGTTCCGGTGAAATTTTGATGACGGTGAAGTTGGAAGGAAGCTTTTCAATCAAAACAACCTCGTCAAGATTGTAGTATGAGCGGTTGGTGATTTTCAACTCGTACGTGTAAGCCTTTTTCGGTCGAACCGTTTTAGGGACTCTGCGCTCAATCAGCAACTTCGTCTCCTGTTTCGTGGCCGTTACAGGATATCCCTTCCAAGTTTCGATCATCTCCCCCGCGAAAGATTTCGATGCAAGCATGCCAACTACCAAAAGACATGCGATCCCGACTGTGGTTTTCAGCTTGTTCATAACGCGCTTCCTATTTTTAAGTGTGTTGGTTGCGAAAACTATTTATAGAAATGAGTCGACTCGAATAATTCAACTGGACGATCCAATTGGTCACTCTCCACTGAAACCTGGAATCTGACATCTCCAGGAGCGATGGCTTTAAGTTTGATTGTCCAAGTGGCGGTCGAGCCGGGGTTGATGGAGGGCAATAGATCAAACGTGAGTTTATTCCTATCCAACGTGCCTTTGGTGGCTCCGACGCTTTCGATGTATTTCATCTCTTTCGCCAACGTGCAGGTTATTTTAACCTTCGTTGAATCCAGCGATCCGGTGTTTTTGGAGGTTACAACGTAAGTGACGTCGTCTCCAACTGGAACGGGGTCGTTGACATCGATCAAAGTCGTCAAAAGTCCCGCGATTCCGCCGATATCCGTCATAATCGCGGTTTCAACCCTGTCGGCGGCTTTCGCCGTGGCGCTGGCGACCGCCCTGGCCTTCATGATTTGCTTGCATAACGTCATCGCTCTGACTTTTTTCGAGTCATTGGGAAGGAGTGATGGAATTCTCCAAACAACGGTGTTGCCGAGGGCTTGACCTCCTTCATTAGCCGATTGAAGGCCGATTCCTTGCGGAAGGACTAGTTTGACAATCAGGTTTTTAGCGGGCGCGTCGCCTTTATTGGCCACTGTTATCGTGTAAGGCGATTTGTTGCCGACGAACCTTTTGGTAGGGGCTTTGCCGATTATAGTCAAAATAGGTTTGGTTATCGAAATCGACATTGTCGCGGATGCTGACACACCCTCTTCGGCGACCGCCATCATTGCTGCCGTATAGTCTCCAGTTGCTATTCCCTTCAAATCCAAGGGAATCTCTTTGACGGCTCCTGGCGGTAAGTTTCCAATAATTTTCTCTATTTTGCTTTTACCGCTGTATGTCAAAAGACCTTTTGGAAGCGTATGGATGAGCTTGGCTCCGACGACGGTGTCGTTTCCAGCGTTTTTAAATCTGAGTTTAGCGGCGATCCTGTCGCCGATAAGGGCCGAACTCGGGGATTCTATGTCGAACGCCAATTTAGGCTCGATCACGTTGACGGTGGACGCGAAATTGCTGTCCGTGGCCACTTTGAAATTCAAAACTGTCTCACCCGTATATCTGATGGTTCCGATTCTCGTCGGCATACCGGTAACGACGATCCGCTCCTTTTTTCCTGGAGCGATAGATCCCAAGTCCCATTTCAAAGACGTTTCGCGGGCCAGTGGCGGGGGCATCGACTTGATGAATTTGAATCCTTTGGGAATTTCTTCCGTAATTGTCACTTTGTTTATGCCGTAGGACGCTTTGTTGGTAATTGTGATGGTGAAAATAAATCGTTTATTGGGGCGGACGGAGGTTGGCACCTCTTTTTCGACAAGAATCTGCGCTTCTCCAGGCGAGCGCACTGGTTGCGGAAACCCCCTCCAAGAATATCCCGGACGGGTTGCTGAACCAACTTGCGCGCCTTCATCGTCGTCTTTATTCACCCCCGTATTGCAACCGGACATAGACACAACGAGCAGAGCCGATACGATCGGAAGTAATTTTCTTCCCCGTGAGATTAAGTCTGCCATTTTTCTAACCCCTTTTTGTTGAATGATTAACAGCTGTGATGCGAGCAACGCCCCCTCAATGCGATAATTGAGCGCAAATTGAATATACACCCTTCCATACAAAAGAGAAGCGTATTTGCGTCAAAAAGTGGAAAAAAAGTGAAAAAGATTTTCGAAATCCTCAAAACAGGTTCAATCAAGCCAATGCAAAACGTCTCTCAAAACGCACCAGCGGCGCTTTTTCAATTCCGGAACCTCACCCAAAACCCAGTATTTGTAGTTTTGGTCCGTCACCTTGTTCAATTTCTTTAGCTTTAGCCAATAATTGAGATATTCGAGAAACGGGAGGTCGCCTTTGGCGATGGCGTATGCGACCACCGTGTTGTGTTTCACGTTTTTCAGCACCAGCGCGCTGTAGAGCGGATATTTGAGAGCCCATGTGGCGCCTTGCTCCGCGCTGTGAACCAATGTGTCCAAAACCGCTCCGCGCGGAAGAACGCGAACATCGCGGCGTTGATGGCGCAACCGATCAGAGCCGGAGCGACCCCTTTCGTTGAACACCTCAAGCTCGTCGTCGGGTATTTCGACGAACGCCGCCCTCTCGAGAGAGCCGAAACGCCCCCCGCCGAGAATCCAGAACAGTATCGTCAATATTACCTGGTTGGCGATGGTCAAAATAAGCCCGACCAGCGATAGAAAAACACCATTCATTAAAATCCCCCATTTTTTGAATGTTCCACGCTCAAAAAAGTGCAATTTTTAATCCCGCGTCTTCCAGTGTCGCCAAGCGCGCGCTGGCCATCTCGGCGAGACGGCCCTACCACTCACCACCGGAGAACTTTTGAGATGTCGGTTACACTTGCTCAGTCGTTCCGTTTTTCTGGCTTTTCAGCGCGGCGGTGAACAGCCGGTGGCTGTAGGCAACCTCGTCCGGGGTGACGCAGCCCGCGAACTTAGCGGGAGGCTTTCCCTCGACAAGCTCGTGGATGAACGCCGCCCACATCTGCATTATGGCGTCCGAAAATCCGAACTCGAAAATTCCGCCGGTTATTCCCTTGTAGGCTGGCATCCAACCGACATCGGCCGCTCTCCAGGCCTGGTCGCCGCCGTCGTAAACCATCGTCTCGAGTATTTTGGGACTCTTGCTGCACCATCTGGCGCAACCTTTCATCCCCTTCACCTCGAAACTCCAGCTGTTGGTCTCGCCCGGCGCTATCCTCTGCGTTTGAATTATCATTGGAAATGGCTGATCCGTTTTGTGATCGACACTCTCGCAAAGCAACGTGGCGTTGTCCCAAGTCTCGCAGGGAACCATTTTACCCTCTTTGTCTGGACGCTCCTTCACCACGTTCGACAGAATCGCTCTTACGTTATTCGGATACCAGCCAGCCCTGAACGGCATATGGCACGTATGCATGCCCAAGTCGCCCATGCAGCCGTATTCGCCGTTGAAATTGATCATGCGCTTCCAGTTGATGGTTTTCATCGGATTGATGTCCGAAGAGTGTTTGAAGGCCGAGGTGACCTCGAGAATCTGGCCGAAAGCCCCCTCCTCTATCATTTTTCCGATCCGCTGCATGGCCGGAAAAAACGGAAATTGCGAGCTGTCGCGCACGAAGATGTCCGGATGCTCCTTGACGCACGCGGTTATCGCGTCGTTCGCCTTCTTGTCTATTCCGAAGGGTTTCTCGCCGAGAAGATGCTTGCCGGCTTTTATGATGTCGCAATAGAACTGTTCATGGAGATTGTGCGGCACGGCGCAATAAACGGCCTCGACCTCCTCGTTGGCGAGAAGCTCCTTGTAGTCCTTCGTTTTTTGCGACACCGTCGGCAACGCGTTCTCGAACCAGTTCATAAGATCTTCGCTCATGTCGCAGACGGCGACTATTTCGGGTTTCGCCGGCATATCCTCCAGATGACACCATCTAGCCACCGCGCTGGCGAACTCCCTGCCCATCAGACTGCATCCAATCACGCCGAATTTAACTTTTCTCATAATAAAACACTCCTTTATTGTTATTTGCTTCCCAGGGTTTCACCCTGAGCTTTGGACTTACGGGCCCGCCTCGGCGGATAAACCTTCAGCCCTTCCCCCCATTCGATGTTTGATGTTGAACGTTCGAAGTTCTTCCCGTCTCCCTCATTGGATATTGGACATTCCGTCTGCCCAAGGCAGATAAATATTGGAATTGCCCCCCTTGGCGGGTATTGGATATTCTCTCCTCCCATTGAAAAATGAGTATTCAATACTTGTCCGCCGCCATCAATGACGGGGACGGAACGGTGTTAGGAACATTTTAAGTGAATGGAACAAATTTGAGTCTCCACCGACTCAAGGTCGGTGGAAACAGCCCAGTTTTAGAGAAATCAAGCAAATGCTTGTCAACCGATCTCCTTTTGGGTTTCGTATATCGACTCCTCGATGATGTCCATTCCTTTGGCGGCCACATCCAAAGGCATTATCGCCGGAGGACTCATCCGCAGGATGTGTCCCGCCGGAATCCACGCCAAACCTTTGTTGAAGGCCTTTTGGTAAACCATCTTGCCGGCGTCGTCGAAGGGTTCTTTCGTCCCCTGGTCTTTGACCAGCTCGACTCCGAGCAGACATCCTTTCACGCGGCAGTCCCCGACGATCGGGTATTTCTCCGTCCAGTCCGACATGCGCTTCTCGAAGTAGTCTCCAAGCTCCATGGCATGCTCGAGAATGTTCTCCTCCTCGATCACTTCGATGCTCGCGAGAGCAGCGGCGCATGCCATCGGGTTTCCGCCGTAGCTGCTCGATGCTGAAATACTTTCAAATGATTCTTTGTATTGTTCGCGTACCGCCACGCATGTGACGGGAAAACCGTTTCCGAATCCTTTGCCAAGCGTGACGACGTCCGGCACCACGTCCCAATGCTCCAAACAGAGATATTTGCCCGTGCGGGCCATGCTGGTGAGAACCTCGTCCGCCATAAGAAGTATTCCCTCCTCGTCGCAGAGTTCGCGGAGTTTCGGGAAGAAATCGTCGGGAGGCATAACCGAACCGCCCCAGCCTTGGATCGGCTCGAGAACAAATCCGGCGACCTGGTGGCAGGTGCCCTTGTCGAGATACTCGCGGTAGAAGTCGATGTATTTGTCGGTGTCGATCGTGCCGTCGGCTTTCGTCCACATCGGACGATAGACGTCCGGACGCGGAACCATGTGGAATCCGGGAGCGCGTGTTGGTCCGTAAACGGTCGAGCGGATGTGTCCGAGCGAGACTCCGCCGTAGGTTTTGCCGTGGTAGTCGTAGAATGCGGAGACCAACTCATGTTTCCCGGTGGCGGCTCGGAGGACTCGCTGCCCGGCCTCGACCGCGGTGGTTCCGGAATCGTAGAACTGAAATCCAGTCAAATCGCCCGGCAATATCTCGGCGAGTTTCTCCACGAGTTTCGTTTTGATCTCGGTCGTGAAATCGTGGCAGTTCATCAGTTGCTTCGCGTATTTCGCGACAGCCTCGCTGATTTTCGGGTGGCAGTGGCCGAGCGTCGTAACGTATATGCCAGACGAGAAATCGATGAAGCGGTTGCCATCGACATCGACCAGTTCGCATCCGCTTCCGCTCTCGAAGGCGATGGGAAACAATTTGACCTGTCCGCTCAATCCTTTGAAATAGGTGGTGCAACGTTCATGCATAGCCTTCGATTTCGGTCCCGGCAACTCGCTGGTGATTACCGAGGGAACCCGGGTGAGATCCAACGCGTACTTTTCCGGTGAGTAATTTCCCATTTCTTTTCCCCTTAGTGTTAATGGACCCCGCTCTCAAAAGTCTCCGCATAGGAGCGGTTCCTTTTCCAGCGGGATCCAAATATGAGTTTCGGGCCTTTTTTTAACGGAAGGACCGTTTTCGGAAATCCGATGTTCGAAAAGAACAAATATTCACTTGAAACAATCGTTTTCAAGTCGATTCACATAAAAAATCGATCTTTTTTCGAATACGACTTGACATGTCCATAAGAAATGTTATTTATCGAACATGCAACCGGAGAAATTACAGTTATGAACAATAGACGTAAAATGTTGTTGGACAGATTGAAAAGCGAGGGCCACGTGTCCGTCGGCGAGCAGGCGGCGAAACTGCGCGTGACCGAGATGACGATTCGCCGCGACCTCCGCGCGTTCGAGGAGCTGGGCGTGGCGACTCGCGTTCATGGTGGCGCCATCCCGGCCACTCCGCTTCCGTGTGGGCTCAGCGTGATCTCGCGGATTCCGCGTCCGGAGCAGATACGGATCGCCCAGAAAACGGTCGAGACGCTTGCTCCGAATTCGACCATTATGATGAACGTCGGCACCACCGTCTTCCAAGTCGCCCGCGAGATAGCCGCCGCCAATATCCCGTTGACCGTGATAACCAATTCGCTTCCCGTCGCCGTCGCACTGCACCAAAGCGCATGCCAAGTGGTGCTCACCGGCGGCCTCCTCAGACGCGAGGCGCTTGACCTTTCCGGCCCTCTCACCGAAAAGAACTTGGACGAGTATCAAGTGGACGTTCTGATAGCCGGCTGCGACGGAATGGATCCGGAACGGGGGT
The DNA here is from genome assembly GCA_013151705.1 of Kiritimatiellota bacterium. GTDB lineage: Bacteria > Verrucomicrobiota > Lentisphaeria > Victivallales > JAADHT01 > JAADHT01. The sequence continues at coordinate 10,669 of JAADHT010000178.1, forward strand.
TCCACACCAGCGACGCGAATCTAGCGGCGATCGAGCGACACTCCGCGAAAATCGCGGAGAAGGTGGTCATCGTGGCTGAAAGCGCGAAGTTCGCGGCGCGCGCGTTCGCGAGATTCGCGGACATGGAGGATGTCTCGACTTTGGTGACGGACGCCGGAATATCGCCGCCTACCGCAGCGGAATTGTCGCGTCTCGGCTTGGAGGTGCTAATTGCGGAGTAAGCTTGAATCTTTCGTTTCAGGGCATACGTTGTGGCTGTATGCGTGCGATTGGGATTCAGCAAGTGTTTCAACGGAGAGAAGGCGATGTTGCCGTATGTGAAAATCAGCGAGGAAGCGGTCCGGGGCCATTTGGACAGCGCCACGGTCGATGTGGTTTCCGCCTCTTTGCGGTCCGCCGCTCCCGGGATCGGCGACCTGTTGAATTTAATCTCGCCGGCCGCCGAGGACCTTCTTCCGGAAATGCGCCGCGCCGCCGCCGTTTTGAAGAAAAAGCATTTCGGCAAAACAATCAAACTCTACACTCCGCTGTACATATCCAATTATTGCGTCAATCAATGCCGGTATTGCGGCTTCAACGCCGGCTCCGAATCCGAAAGGAAACGTCTTTCAATCGATGAGACAACCGCGGAGGCCGAGGTCATCCGAGGATACGGAATAGATTCGCTTTTGCTGGTCAGCGGCGAGGACCCGTCGCATGTGACCGTTGATTTTCTGGTTGAAACGACCAACCGTCTGCGAGGAATGTTTTCGTATCTGGCCGTTGAGATAGCCCCTCTCGACAAGAACGGATACGAGCGGCTGTTTGAAGCCGGGATCGACGGATTGACGCTGTATCAGGAGACCTACGACAGAAAAACCTATGAGGAACTCCATCCGGCTGGCCCCAAGGCTGACTACGACAAGAGACTGGAGCATATCGTAGATGGCGGCGAGGCGGGGTTTCGGACGTTGGGGATAGGGGCGCTGCTTGGGCTTTATGATTGGCGGATAGAGGCCTTTTCGCTGGCAGCGCACGCTCTTTGGCTGCGTAAAAGATTCTGGAGGAGCAAAATTCAGTTCTCGTTTCCCCGAATAACTTCAATCGATGGGGATTTCCAGCCCCCGCGTTCGATTTCGACCGTCGAGCTTGAGCGGATGGCGCTGGCTTTCAGAATCGTTTTCCCGGAATCCGAAATATCGATATCGACGCGGGAAACCCGCGAATTCCGCGACTCGATCGCTCTGACGGCCGCGTCCACGGTCAGCGCAGCCTCGTCCGTCGTGCCTGGAGGATATTTGGACGCGGAACGGCGCGAACTAGGGCAATTCTCCTTGAACGACACGCGGGGCGTGGAGCGGGTCAGGGCGGATCTGTCGGCGCTGGGTTTGGATGTCGTGACGAAAGATTGGGATGCGCTTTTCGCCGTGGCTTGATGTGTTTTTTAAATGGGCGGGGGCGGTTGTTCCTCATTCATAATTGCAAGCTCGATGTTCATTTAAATGGTAAAACGCTGAAATTAAAGATTATGACAAGCCCGAATAAAAATTCCAGCATCGCGAAATTCGCGGCCATTGTCACGTTGAATGTTTGGTTTTATTTCTGGGCTCCGTTCGTCTTGGCGGGATCCCTTTTGGTCTATTTTCCGTTCGTGGCGGCGGTCCGAATTTTTCGACCGTCCGAAACGATGAGATGTTTCAGGCGATGCATAAACCTCTACGGTGTGACGGTCGCTCTGACGGCGTGGCCTTGGATACGCGTCCGCGTATCGGGAATGCCTCCGAAAGACAGCGCCCCGTACGTGTTTGTGGAAAACCACACATCCTCGTTCGATCCGTTCGTTCAAGGGTTTCTGCCGTTCGAACTAGTCCAAGCCGCCCGCGGCTGGGCTCTCGGATTGCCGATTCTGGGATTTCTAGCGAAATTGGCGGGGTACATAGATGTCGACGCGATGCCGCCCGAGGAAGTGATGGAGCGTTCGTCCAGTCTGTTGGAATCCGGCGTTTCGATGGTTTTCTTTCCCGAGGGCACGCGGCGTTTCCAAGATGAGGGACTGGGACCGTTTCATGGCACGGCTTTCAGAGTGGCGTGCGCCAACAAAGTTCAAATCGCGCCGGTGGTTTTGATCGGTATTCATGACAAACCAAGGAAAGGATCCTTGTTTATGAGGCCAGGCGTTATCGATATAAGGGGCCTGCCT